>JBDTLL010000159.1:0-5623 GCA_039934815.1 Daejeonella sp.
ACCAGCTTTTTCTCATATTCACTCACCTTGCCTCTGGCTTTAAAGGTTGCCATACTCCGTCTTAAACCATCTGCTTCAGAAGGGGTAAAACCCGCGGCAACAATGGCAATTTCCATGGCCTGTTCCTGGAAAAGAGGAACGCCCAATGTTCGGCCCAAAATTTCTTCCAGTTCTTTGGAGGGATATTCTACTGGCTCTTCGCCGTTGCGCCGGCGCAGATATGGATGCACCATATCGCCTTGTATTGGTCCCGGGCGAACAATGGCTACCTCAATAACCAGATCATAAAAGCAATTTGGTTTTAATCGCGGAAGCATAGACATCTGTGCCCGGCTTTCTATTTGAAAAACACCAATGGTATCTGCATGGCTGATCATTTCATAAACCGTTGGGTCATCCTGAGGGATATTCGCCAGTGTAAGATCTAAGCCATAATGTTGTTTAGCCAGATCAAAAGCTTTGCGGATACAGGTAAGCATGCCCAGAGAAAGCACATCCACTTTCATAAAGCCAAGCGTTTCAATATCGTCTTTGTTCCACTCAATATTGGTACGGTCCTGCATGCGGGCGTTCAAAACCGGACAAAGTTCTGAGAGTTTGCCCCGGGTTATTACAAAACCACCGGTATGCTGCCCCAGTTGCCGCGGAAATCCCATGTACTGCCCGGTGAGTTCTAATACTTTTAAAAGGTGGGGGTCTTTGGCATCAAAACCTTCGGATGAAACAACTTTTCCGGCATACCAATCCTCGGTAAATTCATAGTTAGATTTTGATAAAACAGTTATCGCATCCGCGGATAATCCCATGGCTTTGCCAACATCTCTCACGGCACCTTTCCAATGTACCTGTGTAACGGTAGCCACAATGCCTGCCCGGTCGCGGCCATATTTATTATAAATGTACTGCATGATCTCTTCCCGGCGCTCATGCTCAAAATCTACATCTATATCAGGAGGTTCATTACGGGCGTCGGACATGAATCGTGCAAACAGAAGTTTAAATTTTGCCGGATTTACAGAAGTAATACCCAGGCAATAGCATACAACCGAATTGGCCGCAGATCCGCGTCCCTGACAAAGGATCTTTCTTTCTTTTGCTTCCCGCACATAATCATACACCGTCAGGAAATAGGATGCGTAATCCTTCCGTCCGATAAATTCCAATTCCATATCTATGGTTTTGCGAATATTTTGGGGAATAGTGCCCCCAAATTGTTCTTTAGCGCCTTTCCATGTTAAAAAAATAAGTTCTTCCATGGGTGTTCGCCCTTCGCTTGTAATTTCTTCCGGATAAACGTATTTCAATTCAGCCAGAGAAAAATTGCAGGCATCTGCTATTTCCTGCGTCCGTTGTATGGCATCCGGATATTGAGCAAACAGGCGTTGCATTTCCTCGATAGGCTTGAGGTAGCGTTCTGCATTTTGATATAATCGAAAACCAGCATCATAAATGGTACATTTTTCCCGCACACAGGTTAGAATATCCTGCAGTTCCCTGCGATGTATATCATGATAATGTACATCGTTGGTTGCAACCAGGGGGATATTTAGCTGATCTGACAATTGCGAAAGTCTGAACATTCGCTTATTGTCGTTTGCCAGATAAGATCGGCTTGCGGCTAAATAAAGTTCAGCTCCTAAATAATGACGATATTCTTCCAGGGCAACTTTAAAATCAGGTTCGATCTCAAAATTTTCAGTTAAAAATGCCGGAGGTATGGCGATAAATTTAATCCCTTCCGAAAAATGGTAAACATCTTTTTTATAAAGCAGGCACTGGCCTTTTTCGGTGCGTAAATTACCTTCAGAAAGCAGGGTAGACAGGCGGGCATACGCTTCTTTATTGGTTGGATAAGCAAGCAAGCTGGGTCCATCTGCCAGGTCTAAACGGCATGCCGGTATTAGCTGAATGTCTCGGTTTTTGGCAACACTATATGCCCGTACTATCCCCGCAAGGGTATTGCGGTCTGTAATGGCAATTTTTTGGTAACCCAGCATAATGGCTGCAGCTACCATTTCTTCGGGATGCGATCCGCCCCTTAAAAATGTAAAATTGCTGGTTACCTGTAATTCTATATAGCCCATATCTCTATATATTTAAGCGAAAAATCCATGGACAAACCATTTCGGTTCGCCGGTATGGTAACTCCCTAAACGGAACAGCCAGTAACGTTTGCCATCCTGATCTTCCACACAATAATAATCACGGAACAAACCCTCTTCAATCCACCATTCCTGTTCAATGCGTTCAGGGCCATCTGCTTTTTTTACTTCGTGTATAGTTCCGCGGTAACGGAAAAGCATGGGCGGATAATCGGGAATTGGAACCGTAACTTCAATTAATTGAGGTCTGGACAGAAGATGCAAAGGGCGGGGAAGATCTTTTCGCCAGGCGGTAGTTGCTTTTTCTACCAGAGATGTGCTGGTTTTTATAGAACGTTCCGGCCAGTAATGTTCTGCAGGCAAATAGCGGCGTATACTCTGCTGACCAACCTTGCCCGATATTTTGTCAAGCAATTCGCCAATTGCTTCTATATCATCATTATTGCTTTCTGCCCAAAGCGCCTCTTGTTCCATTGAAATTTCTTCAATGATGGTAGACTGTAACACAAACAACTCAAAACCCAGAGCAGGCTCAAGCTGCGATACTTTTATCTGAAATAACTTAAAAAGATGCGCAGTGCTTCTGGAAGGGCGGTTTGTGCCGATCTGAATTTTTTGAATATTGCCGTCAACGCGATAGCAGTTTAATGTACAATTGCGTAAACCGTTTCCTTCCTTTGCCAAACGCCGACAAAGGGTTTCTAATAATTGCTGCAATGCAATTTCAATACCGGTTGCTGTGCGGATTGGTTCCATGCAAGGTAATCTTTCCTCATAAGGAGCCGGCGGTTGCACGGGTTCTAATAGTTCAATTTCGCTGCCTCTTGCCTGTCCTAATCTGTGCAGTAAAGTCATACCAAAACGCCGGCGAAGAGCCGTTTGAGGCATATTGATGAAACTACCTATGTGTTGCAAACCCAATTTTTCCAGTTTTTCTACTATAGATTGCTCTAAACGCAAAGCGGATGGGGGCAAAGAAAGTAAGGCTGAAACTTGTTCGCCGGGCTCAACAATAAGATTGCTTTTGCCATAACGGCACACAGCCCAGGCGCTTGCTATGGTATCCGCAACAGCGATATTTACCTGATAGCCAAATTGGCGAAGACGGTTTTGAATTTCGTCCCGATATGGTTTTTCTCCTTTCCAGAGATGAGTGCAGCCACTTATATCCAATACCAATCCGTCGGGAAGATCTATGGCAGCTATCGGTGTAAACCGGATGCACCATTCTGCAAGGGCATTTAATAATTTTTCTGCCTGTTGCGGCGGATAATCTATGACCCGCAAATCCGGAAAAATGGCTCTGCAATCTGCCACTACCATCCCCGGAAAAATGCCTTTTTCCTGTGCAAGATCATTTACCGCTTTCACTACCATTCTGCCGTGATCTGCTGCAGAAAGTACAAAGGGAATTGCCCTCAAGTCCGGCTGATGACGTGCCATCCAGTCCGTGAGGAGATGATAAAACCATATGGATGCGTATCGCTTAGGCATAAGAAGCAATTTTGGAAATGGATGGTTTGGAAATAAGGATGGGTTTTCTCGGGATTGAACGCAACTTTCCTCCGGCCCATTCTACCCGCCATATACCCGGCTGTCCGTTGCGCACTTTGCTCAGTTCTACCTGCCAGCGTGGAAATCCAAGTCCCGGCATTCCATCTGCGGACACGCTGGGTAATGGACTGATCTTCCAACGACTAACGCAGGTAACAGGATTTTCCTTTCCTGGCTGGTGCCGATGTATAAAGCCGGTTACCTTACTTTTTTCTACCGCGAGTTGCAGCCTTCTGGACTGGGCAAAATCCAATTCTTTTAATTCTCCAACCACTACGGCAAGAGAGTTGCATTTTAATGCTTCTTCCACTGCCCACAAAACATCTTTTTCTCTATGAAGATCAATAAAGATGATGCGTTCTGGTTCGATACCAAACAGATTTAATGCCGGAGGAAATAATGTTCGCTTATTGCTGATCCATAAACAAATTCCATTCTTAAGCATCAGTTTGCTAAGCAAGCCGGAAATAAAACCATTTGTTGCTGTCGCATCTTCAGAAGCAGAACTTATAAATTCATGAATGGCTCCTAAAGGGAAAGTATTGTCTGGGAAAGCATTTGCAATTGGTCCCAGGCCCATGTCGGTATATGAGCCGGAATTTCCTTTTCGCAAGCCTTGCAAAGTCAGTATTTGATTTTGCAATTTTTGTATGATCTCCTTTTTTTCCGCCAGCCCCTTCATAAATTCATTATTTGTTATATATTTGTTGCTAACAGCAACAATACATAGTTTCCAATAATAACAATAGCAAATGACAGCGCCAAAAGTTTTTTTTAATATCAATATCAGATTGCTTCGCGATAGAAAGAAAATGAGCCAGGAAGATTTGTCTTTGAAGCTTGATTTGTCCAGGAATAAATTGCAGGCTTTGGAATCGGGGAAAACGGTAAACCCTTCTGTTGCTGATCTGGTAAAATTTTCAGAATATTTTAAAATAAGTGTTGATAGTCTTTTGAAAATAGATCTGCCAAAATTGGGTGAGCTTAAGTTGAAAGAACTGGAAGCCGGAAATGATGTATTTATGACCGGAAGCAAGTTGCGGGTGCTGGCCATCACGGTAGATAAAAACAACCAGGAAAACGTAGAGTATGTTCCTGTAAAAGCAAAAGCCGGTTATCGAAGTGGTTACGGCGACCCTGAATTTATTGCGAGTCTGCCAAAATTTAGTTTGCCTAATCTTCCCGCCTCGGGCACCTTCAGAATGTTTCCTACCACCGGAAATTCTATGCTGCCTATTCCCGAGAACAGCGATGTGATTGCCCAGTATGTACAGGATTGGAAAAGTTTGAAGCCCGATACGCTATGTATAGTGATTTTAAAAGAAGAGCAGGATTTTGTGTTTAAATCTGTAACGGTGCAGGAGGATGGAAAAATTTTGCTGAAATCATGGAATGATAAATACCAGCCTTATTTAGTAGGAAGTGATGAGGTGCTTGAAATTTGGAAATATTACAAACACCAAACGGATAAAATGCCGCAAAAGAGAACAGATATGCAGGAGCTAAAAGAATTATTGCTTGATGTTAGAGAGCGTATCGGGCTAAAATAATAAGAAGGATTATATTAATATCCAGTCTGCAGGGGAGAATCTTAATTCGGCAACCACATGAGTTTTGTCGCAGAATTTTGCTCTTTCACGTTATCAATCTCGAAAAAGTTTTTGAGCAATGTATCATCCGGGAAATAACGGGTAAAAAACAAAACTTTATCTTTCACAAAGGATATGAGCGCATTTTCTTCCTCAAGCACGCGAGTTTCGGACTTAATTTTAGTTGTTACTTTTACTTTTTTTTGTGAAGCCTTTGGACAATATTTGCTGCATTGAACCTTATCTATACCAGATTTTATTGAACATTTTTTTTCTGCCAAAGCATGTTGAGCAGTGAAACAAAAGACTAAAATTGTCGCGATAAAAAATCTACTTTTCATAATAATCCTTTCCCTTACTTTCTTCCGGTAAGTAATT
>JBDTLL010000160.1:0-5586 GCA_039934815.1 Daejeonella sp.
TTATATAAGTATCAGAATAAATTCAAATACTTAATGGTAGATGAGTACCAGGATACAAATTTTTCTCAATACCTGATTGTGAAGCGGCTGGCGTCGATAAATGAGAATATCTGTGTTGTTGGAGATGATGCCCAAAGTATTTACGCTTTCCGCGGAGCCAATATTCAAAACATCTTAAATTTTGAAAAGGATTACCCGGATTTAAAAGTTTTTAAGTTAGAGCAAAACTATCGCTCGACGCAAAATATTGTAAATGTTGCCAATAGCATTATTGCCAATAATAAAAATCAGTTAAAGAAAAATGTATTTTCTGAAAACGAAACCGGTGATAAAATAAAGGTTTCCAGAGCTTTTAGCGATAATGAGGAAGGAAAGCTTGTTGCGGAAGAAATCGTTCAGCATCATTCTTTAAACGGCGGTAAATATCAGGAATTTGCAATTCTTTATCGCACCAATGCGCAATCCAGATCTATGGAAGAGGCCTTGCGAAAGCTGAATGTTCCTTATAAAATTTATGGCGGTTTATCTTTTTATCAGCGAAAAGAGATTAAAGATTTGATCGCTTATTTCAGATTAACCTTTAACCCGAATGACGAAGAGGCGATAAAAAGAGTCATAAATTATCCACGTCGCGGTATTGGAGATACCACGATGGACCGGATTATGATTGCCGCAGATCAGCATAATTTAACCATTTGGGATATTATTTGCGATCCTTCAAAATATATAGATTCACGCAGCTCAACCTCGGTTGGGAATTTTGCTCTGATGATCCAGAGTTTCCAGATCATGGCGAAATCGCATTCGGCTTATGATACCGCGATGCATATTGCGCAGCATTCTACTTTGTTAAAGGATTTGTATTCTGATAAATCTGTGGAAGGATTAAGCAGATATGAAAATATTCAGGAATTACTGAATGGTATTAAAGAGTTTAGTGAACGTGAAGACATCGAAGATCGCGGTCTGGATGTTTTTATGCAGGATATCGCTTTGCTGACCAATGATGACAATGACAAAAATCCAAATGCGGATACAGTTTCTTTGATGACTATCCACTCGGCAAAAGGACTTGAATTTGATCATGTTTTTGTAGTGGGATTAGAGGAGAATCTATTTCCTTCTCAAATGTCATTAAATTCCAGAACTGATTTGGAAGAAGAGCGACGTTTGTTTTATGTTGCTACAACGCGGGCAGGTAAAAAACTACACCTCTCTTATGCAACTTCGCGCTATCGTTGGGGAACATTAACCAGTTGTGAACCCAGCAGATTTTTAGATGAAATTGATGCTAAATATTTGGAGCTTGATTTTAAACAGCAGCAAAAGCCTACCGGGAATCCATTTTTTGACGATGAAAGATCAGCCTGGCAGCAGAAAGAAACCTTTTCCAGACCAAAGCCAGCTGCTACAAGTCCGGTGAAGACCACTTCAATTTTGCCCAAGGCACACGTTCCTTCCGAAGGGTTCGCTCCTTCTGATACAACCAATTTACAAGTGGGAATGGAAGTTGAACATGAACGATTTGGCTATGGAAAAGTAATAAACATGGAAGGCCAAAAACCAGATTTAAAAGCGACTATCTTTTTTAAGGAATTAGGTCAGAAACAGCTTTTATTAAAGTTTGCTAAGCTCCGTGTTATTTAACTAATAAGAAAATCAGAGTAAGGAAAAATAAAACCGTATTTATAATTTATTTGTCTTTATCGCGTAAGCTATTAAACCGGTTGAACAAATGAATTACATTGACATCCTTATTATTTCGCTGATTTGCCTTTCTATTTATATAGGTTATCGCAAAGGATTTATTTTCTCATTAACCGAACTGGTTAGCTGGATAAGTTGCTTGTTGCTCGGATTTCTCATTTATCCTTTCATAGCCAACCTTGTGGTTAAAATTTTTGACAAAGAAAGTTACTGGACCGTACCGATCTCTTTTTTAATTGCAATTATCCTTTCCAGAATTGGACTTGCAATTTTGTTTGACGGAATGCTTCGCAAAATTCCGAAATCATATCATGAAGAACCGTTAAACAAGGTCTTTGGGATTATCCCGGGCTTAATTAACGGATTAATTTATGCCGCTTTCATATCCATTTTCCTTTCGGGAATTCCATTAGGCAATACTTTAGCAGAACAGTCACAAAACAGCGTAGTTGCTTATCAGCTAACTAATCAAACAAAATGGATTGAAAATGAGATAAAACCCTATTTCAGTAAGATATTAAACCAGCCTGCAGGTTTACTGACTATTCATCCGGAAACAAACAAACTGATAAAACTGCCTTTTAAAGTAGCAGATTCAAAGCCAAGACCAGATTTAGAGGCGGAAATGTTAGTAATGATAAACCAGGAAAGAGCTAAAGAAAATTTAAATCCTTTAAAGGCAGATTCCGAATTAAGAATTGTTGCCCGTTTGCATTCTGCGGATATGTTTAACCGAGGCTATTTTTCGCATTACACGCCTGAAGGAAAAGATCCGTTCGACCGGATTAAAAAAGCAGGAATCAGTTTTATGTCTGCAGGAGAAAATTTGGCCTTATCTCCGGATTTGAAAATAGCGCATAATGGTTTAATGGAATCCCCGGGTCATAAAGCCAATATTTTGCACAAAGATTACGGGAGAGTTGGCATTGGCATTTTAGATGGTGGAAAATATGGAATAATGGTTACGCAGAATTTCAGAGATTAAAACCCAGGATAAAAAACATCAAAACTAATTTCTTCTTCCCATAATCAATTTTTCAATTATCTTTACAATATATATAAGGAGTAAAAATTTACTTAATTGGTTCCGCACTGGTGTCTTCCAGTATTTCAACTCAGAAAATAAGCCGGGAATTAATGATCAAGTTTCCTTAACCTCAAAAAATAATAACGGATTTTTTTATTTGAGATCAAATAAAATTCGAACTCCCTTGTAAAATATTAAGATTATTTAATCAACAAAAATGACTTTTGATTATAACACCACCCGAAAAAAACTAATACTAGCCGAGTATGGCAGGAATGTTCAGAATATGGTAAAATATATTGTTGAGCTGCCTACAAAAGATGAGCGCAACAGATATGCACAAGTTGTAATAGACTTAATGGGCTTCTTAAATCCACACTTGCGTGATGTTGCCGACTTTAAACACAAATTGTGGGATCATCTGCACATCATTTCAGATTTTAAGATCGATGTAGATTCTCCGTACCCAAAACCATCTGAAGATGCCATCCGGTTTAAGCCTGCTCCTCTTGCCTATCCGCAACAGCGAATAAGATATAAGCATTACGGAAAAACTGTAGAACTGATGATTAGTAAAGCCAAGGCAATTGAAGAACCGGAGCGCAGACAGCAGATGATTGAATCTATTGCGAACTTTATGAAAATGGCGTATGTAACCTGGAACAAGGATACCGTTTCTGATGATACGATTATTAAGGATTTGTTTGAAATGTCTAACGGCGAATTAAAATTGGAAGAAACGGTCAACTTAAATCGGGTTGAATATAGAGCGCCAACTCCGCCAAGCAGACAAAGAAATAATCAAAATAATAAAGGAAGGCAGAACAACCGAAATAATCCGGGAAGCAACCGCCAGCGGAATTCGAATACAGGCGGAAAACGATATTAATAAGTTATAGCTTTGATAAAGCTGAGAGACGCAACAAAAGAGGATCTGGAAATAGTAACTTATTTAGGCCGGACCACTTTTATCGAAACTTTTGCTCATTTAAACAATCCTGAAAATTTTCAACGGTATTTGAATGAACAGCAGAATATTGATGTGATTGAAAAAGAATTTGCCGATTTTAAAAATCATTTCTTTATCGCAGAATACAATAATAACCCGGCAGGTTTTTTAAAATTAGTTTTCGATGAGGATGAAAATCAGCCTGAATTAAACGGTAAGAAATGCCTGTGGTTGGAAAGAATTTATATTTTAGAAAAATATCAGGGTTTTAAAATGGCCCGTTTAATGCTCGAAAAAACTCTGGAAATAGCTGAGCAAAATCATTTTGAAACAGTTTGGTTAGGTGTTTGGGAGAAAAATTACAAGGCAATTAAAATTTACGAAAATTGGGGCTTCGAATTATTTGGCAGCCACATATTTAACCTGGGCGGCGATTTGCAGACAGATCTTTTGATGAAAAAGCAAATCAAGTCTTAGTATTAACATTTAAAACGAATCAAATACATGAACGCATTTGAAATTACTGGTGGAAAGCCATTAAAAGGAGAAATTATTCCGCAGGGAGCCAAAAATGAAGCATTACAAATTATTTCGGCCGTACTGCTTACGAAAGAGAAAATAACCATCAGCAATATTCCGGATATTAAAGATGTAAATAAATTGATAGAGTTGGTTACAGCACTTGGAACCACTGTTGAGCGTCTTTCTAAAGACACTTACACATTTGAGGCGAAAGATATTGATCTGGATTTTTTCAATTCTGAAGCTTTTAAAGCCAAAGGTGGCAGTATTAGAGGCTCTATTATGATTGTTGGACCTTTATTAGCCAGATTTGGTAAAGCGGCAATTCCAAAACCGGGCGGTGATAAAATTGGTCGTCGTAGATTAGACACCCACTTTCTGGGATTCGAAAAATTGGGCGCCAAATTCGTTTACGATAAAAAGAGCAACTTCTTTAACGTTGATGCCAGTAATTTAAAAGGCGCTTACATTTTATTGGACGAAGCTTCTGTAACCGGAACAGCCAATATTGTGATGACCGCTGTTTTGGCAAAAGGTAAAACCACCATTTATAACGCGGCATGCGAGCCATATTTGCAGCAATTATGTAAAATGCTGAACCGCATGGGCGCAAAAATAACCGGAATTGGTTCTAATTTACTTCATATTGAAGGTGTTAAAGAATTAGGTGGAACAGAACATCGTTTGCTGCCGGATATGATTGAGATCGGTTCTTTTATTGGCCTTGCGGCGATGACCGAATCTGAAATCACCATAAAAGATGTGCGTTACGATGAATTGGGAATGATCCCGGATGTTTTCCGAAAAATGGGAATTCAGTTTGAGCTTCGCGGCGACGATATTTACATTCCTTCTCAAAAACATTATGAAGTAGATACTTTTATTGACGGTTCCATCATGACCTTATCTGATGCTCCCTGGCCGGGATTCACTCCGGATTTGTTGAGCATTATGTTGGTGGTAGCTACGCAGGCAAAAGGAAACGTGCTGATTCACCAAAAAATGTTTGAGAGCAGACTATTTTTCGTCGATAAATTAATTGACATGGGCGCACAAATTATTCTGTGCGATCCGCATCGTGCAACCGTAATTGGCTTAGATAAAAAAGTGAAGCTAAGAGGAATTGAAATGACCTCACCAGATATTCGTGCAGGTGTTTCTCTTTTAATTGCCGCTTTGTCTGCACAAGGCGATTCTGTAATTCACAACATCGAACAAATTGAACGCGGATATCAGGATATTGACATTCGTTTAAGAGCTTTAGGTGCCGACATTAGAAGAATTTCTGCCACTGCGCCATCGCATTAAATATTTCTGAAAGAAACAAATTTTCAGCCTTGCTTTTAGCAAGGCTTTTTTTGTGTAGATTTAATTTCAAAAC
>JBDTLL010000161.1:0-5570 GCA_039934815.1 Daejeonella sp.
AATCTGGAAAGAACCAAATGGCTTGTTAAAGGAGTTGTTAAAGGAATTGGCGATTACGGAAATGCGTTTGGTATTCCAACGGTTGGTGGCGAATTGTTTTTTGACGAATGCTACAACATAAATCCTTTGGTAAATGCCATGTCCGCAGGTATTGTAAAGGTTGGCGAAACTGTTTCGGCAACTTCTTACGGAGTTGGTAATCCGGTTTATATTGTGGGTTCTGCAACGGGTAAAGACGGAATTCATGGAGCGGCTTTCGCTTCAAAAAATATAACTGAAGATTCTGTAAATGATTTGCCGTCTGTTCAGGTTGGTGATCCTTTTCAAGAAAAACTTTTACTTGAAGCAACTCTGGAAGTTATTAAAACCGGTGCTGTTATTGGAATGCAGGACATGGGTGCTGCCGGAATTATCTGTTCAAATTCTGAAATGTCTGCTAAAGGTGAACATGGAATGCGTATCGATCTGGACAAAGTTCCTGTTCGTCAGGAAAATATGAAGCCTTTTGAAATTTTGCTTTCTGAATCTCAGGAGCGAATGCTGATTGTGGTTGAAAAAGGCAGAGAAAAAGAAGTTCAGGCTGTTTTTGATAAATGGGATTTGAATTGCGTGGAGATTGGTGAAGTTACAGATACCAAACGTCTGGAATATTTTATGAACGGCGAATGTGTGGCTGATGTTCCCGCAGATGATTTAGTGTTGGGAGGTGGTGCGCCTGTTTATACCCGCGAATATCGTGAGCCGGATTATTATAAAGAAAATTTAAAGTTTAATATAGATGATGTTAAGGAACCTGAAAACTTACAAGAGGTTGCTAAGCATTTAACATCACATCCAAATATTGCTTCAAAAAGATGGGTTTCAAACCAGTACGATTCGATGGTTGGTACCGCTACAATGACCACGAATAAACCGAGTGATTCGGCAGTTGTGAGCATTAAAGGAACCAATAAAGCAATTGCTTTAACAGTTGATTGCAACTCGAGATATGTATATGCAGATCCGCAAAAGGGTTGTGCCATCGCGGTAGCAGAAGCTGCAAGAAATATAACTTGCGCAGGTGGCGAGCCGGTTGCGATTACCAATTGTTTGAATTTCGGTAATCCGTATGTGCCCGAAGTTTACTGGCAGTTTGTGGGTGCGATAAAAGGAATGAGTGAAGCTTGTACAAAGTTTGCAACTCCGGTTACCGGTGGAAATGTAAGTTTTTATAATCAGTCATCTGATGAAGGTCCGGTTTTCCCGACGCCAACTATTGGAATGTTAGGTGTTTTGGATGATATCAGCACGTTTATGACGTCGAATTTCAAAGCCGAAGGCGATTTGATTTATCTGATCGGCGAGAGTGTTAATGATATTGCTTCATCTCAGTATTTGGCTTCTTTCCATAATATTACGGCTTGTCCGGCGCCGCATTTCGATCTTGAAAAGGAATATGCGTTGCACCAAATTGTAAAAGAATTTATTAAGCAGAAATTGGTTGCGTCAGTTCATGATGTTGCTGATGGTGGTTTATATATTACGCTTCTGGAATCGGCTATGCCGGATAATTTAGGTTTTGAAATAGAAACTGATTCAGATATTCGTAAAGATGCATTCCTTTTTGGAGAAGCTCAGGGACGTGTTGTGGTTTCGGTTAAACCGGAAAATCAGGAAGCTTTTGTAGAATTGATGGCAACTTCTGAAATTGAATTCAGCTTACTGGGTACCGTAACTTCCGGTAGTTTACTGGTAGATGACCAATCTTTTGGAGATGTTAAAGTAGCGAAGAAGGCAAATGAAAATGTGCTTCACGATATTTTAGGGGAATAAATTAGTTTAATCATTAGAAAAAGCAGTAATATCTTTATTAGAAAAAGATGTTACTGCTTTTTACTTTTAGTTCGGCAGGCATTAAGTTTATAGCCGTAATTTTTCTTTCTGATAATATTAGAACCTTATAAAACCTTTCTCAATATTTCTGATTAAATTATGCTTCTATATTTAATCAGCATGAAAAAAATACTACTCTTACTTTTTGTTTTGAGTTTAGCGAATCTTGGCTTTTCTCAAAGCAAGCGAAAGTTAAATCCCAATGATGTTTATCATTATCAAAACATAAATAATCCTCAGATTTCACCGGATGGTAAATGGGTTTTATATTCTGTAAGCACTCCGGATTCTGCTAAAAATAAATCTGAGACCGATTTATTCATAACCAGTTGGGATGGTAATCAAACCCTTCCCGTTACTTATTACGGCAATGGCGGTGGAAATGCTGCTTTCAGTCCGGATGGAAAATATATTTCATTTATATCCAGCAAAGCAGTAGACAGTACCGATAACGCCCAACTTTGGTTGATGGATAGAAGAGGTGGAGAAGCTTTTCAATCGACCAAGGTTAAAGAAGATTTGCAAAGTTTTGTTTGGTCTCCCGATGGGTCAAAAGTGCTTTTGATAATGAAAGCTGCAAAGAAAAAAGATAAGAAATCTAAAACCGATCCACCTATTGTAAGCAGCAGGTATCATTATAAGCAGGATGTTGCGGGATATTTAGACTCTTTAAATACTCATCTGTATGTTCTAGATATTAAAACTGGTAAAATTGATCAGCTAACTGATGGACTATACAGTGAGGCACAGGCTTCCTGGTCGCCGGACGGTTCTAAAATTGCTTTCGTAAGCAATAGAACAGAGGATCCGGATAGAAATAATAACTCTGATATTTTCCTTATTGATGCGAAAAAGGGCGCTCAAATTAAACAGTTAACGACTTGGAAAGGCTCTGATAAAAATCCCGTTTGGAGTAAGGATGGAAAACATATTGCGTATCTGCGTTCTACGGCTGAAGATGTTTTTATCAATTATGATCAGGATATCCTAACCATTATGAATCCGGATGGAAGCGGAGTAAAACAGCTTACTGCTGCTATGGATCGCCCAGTCTCCAATCCAAAATGGGATAAGGACGATAAGAATATTTATTTTTTAGTGGATGATGATCGTCAAAGTTATATTTCGAAAGTCAATATTGGAACTGGAAAGATTGACCAGGTAATTGGAGGAGATCGAAGTTTTTCTGATTTGGAAAGTAACCCCAATGGCGAATGGTTGACCTCGATGAGCGATCCGCAAAATCCAACTAATTTTTATACTCTCAGGAGTAGCACATTAAAAAAAATCACACATATCAATGATGATTGGGTAAGCCAAATTGCACTAGCTTCTGTCAAAGGTTTCAAATCCAAAAGTGAAGATGAAACAATAGTTTCAGGATTATTTTACACGCCAGCCGGAATGAAAGCAGATAAATTGCCTTTCATTTTGTTTATTCACGGTGGCCCTGTAGCGCAGGATGAATTTTCATTTGATTTATCCCGGCAAATGCTGGCAGCCCAGGGTTATGCAGTAGCAGCAGTCAATTATCGTGGTAGCAATGGTCGCGGCATAGCTTTTTCCAAATCGATTTACGCAGATTGGGGCAATTTAGAAGTGAAGGATTTATTAGGTGCTACCGATTATTTGATTGAGCAAGGATGGATAGACCCAAATCGTTTGGGTATTGGCGGCTGGAGTTATGGAGGTATTTTAACTGATTACGCCATTGCTACAAATACACGCTTTAAAGCGGCTGTAAGTGGCGCCGGTAGTGCAATGCAGCTGTCAATGTATGGGATTGATCAATATTTGTTGCAATGGAATGAAGAAGTAGGATTGCCCTGGGAGAAAGAAGGCTTGGATAGATATTTAAAACTTTCATATCCCTTTACTCATGCCGACAGGATTAAAACGCCGACTCTGTTTATGGTTGGTCAAAATGATTTCAACGTGCCTTCTGAAGGCAGTGAGCAAATGTACGCTGCTTTAAAAACGTTAAATATCCCAACCGAGCTGGTAGTTTATCCGGGACAATTTCACGGAGTTAAAGTATTAAGCTATCAGGTAGATCGTTTTAAACGCTACATTGATTGGTATGCTAAATATTTGAAATAAGATAAATTGTATTCTTGTCACGATCAAATAAATGCGATCTAAACGCGATGAGCTCAATAAATGTTGGGCTCATCACGTTAGGATTAACATAAGTAGTAATGCAATATTCCCGCTTTTTTATTAGCGGGGTATTTTGAAATTTATCGGGATAGTATAGCCAACCCGCACATTTTGTTTATTCTGAATTCCGGCTTTCCATCTGGGTGATTTTTTCAATACGCGGATGGCTTCTTCATCACAGCCAAAACCAATGCTTCTCAAGATTTTGATATTTGAAAGTTCACCGGTTTTTTCAATAATGAAACTAACAATAACTTTGCCTTCTACCGAGTTTTCTGCGGCGAGAGAAGGGAACTTTAAATTCCTGCTTAAAAATTTGGTAAATGCCGCATCGCCTCCCGGAAATTCGGGATATGCCTCAATTGATGAAATGGAATAAATTTCCTGATCATCTGTAGGTTGAGTTGAATTACCAATCTGAATTTGTTCCACAGGAAGCGAATTTCCAACTTCCTTACCTTCCATATTTGTTGAGCCGATATTGGAGTTGATTAATTCAATCTGACTTGGGGGATCTATTTGAACTTCCGATTCTGGCACAACCACCATTTTAGGATTAGCAATCGATTTTATTTTCGGTTCAGTTTTCTGTGCAATCGGAGTCGGGGGAAGAACTGGCTTGATAACTTTTGGTGCGATGTTTACTAATGTGATGAGTTCCGGAACTTCGGCTTTAAGCTCTATATTTGCCTTGAAAAATTTATTATACAACAGAGGTGAAATGATTAGGAGAGTAAATAAACTGCTGGCCAAAATTAAAGCCTTTACCGTGGTTTCAGAATGTTGATGTCTTAAAGCGTAAGCTCCGTAAGATTTATTCCTGTTTTGAAATACAAGATCAAGCCACTTGTCCTTGTATAAATTTTCGTTAAAATTTATCATCAGCTTTTCTAATTAGTTTATAGTTTGATGATAAAAACTTTACAATTTCATAAAGAGAAAAAATAATAGTTTAAAACAGGATACTTTTAAGTATCAGTATAATTTTATTTTGAGTTCTAAAAATTCTACCACTTTTAAGTTTAAGCAGTTTGATATAAATCAAACCGGTTGTGCTATGAAGGTAAACACTGATGCAGTATTGCTTGCCGCGATAGCAGACCATTCAAACCCGATTTCAATTCTTGATATTGGTACAGGAACAGGAGTGATTGCGATGATGCTGGCACAACGATTTACAGATGCGATAATTGATGCCGTGGAAATTGACCAGCTTGCTTTTCAAACTTCCAAAGAAAATTTTGAAAATTCGATCTTTAAAAACCGACTAAATGCCCATTCAAATTCTTTTCAAGACTTTTTACAAAAGGAGGATTCGAAATATGATCTGATTGTAAGTAATCCGCCTTTCTTTTTAAAATCTCTGCCATCAGAAAATAAATCAAAAATGGTTGCCCGCCATGCGGATGAACATTTTTATACTGATCTGGCTAAAATTATCCCGCAAAGACTAAATCCCGCCGGACATTTAACTATGATCCTTCCTGTTGAAACCGCAAAATATGCGATTAAATTATTTTCAGAACAAGATTTATGGC
>JBDTLL010000162.1:0-5517 GCA_039934815.1 Daejeonella sp.
TAGAACGATTGTAATTGGTGTTTAATATGCTTTTAGCGATTTTAACATGAACTCCGGTAAAACCTTTTTCAAACTTAATAACCCAGATTCGCTGGAATAGAAGAGGAGGATAAAATCGCATCGCCCATTTCAGGCCGTTTTCAGAAATTAGCATATAGGCACCAATATGCGAAACTCAATCCAAAGATAAAAGCGCTAAAACATATAATCTAAAATCTCACTGTAATCTTTGTCGCTTAACCTGAAATGATGTCCACTCACTTTGTTTAACAACAGATTTTCTATAATTATTTCTTTCTGGTCACGATGAATTCCAAGTTCCTCTAACCTAACCGGGCATTTAATAGAAGCGTAGAAATTTTCCAGACCGGCTATAAATAAGTCGGCGGCTTTGCAGGTATCTGGTTCAACAATATCAAAAACTTCTTTGGCAAGGAAAGCAATTCTATCTGATAAATTTGCTTTAAAATGCTTTAGCCAGGCAGGATAAATGATGGATAATCCGGCGCCATGCTGGGTTTGGTAAAGTACATTTAAGGTTTGCTCAATTCCATGACAGCCCCAGTCTGCCCTGGTTTTTCCGGCAATTAATAAGCCGCTTAATGCGCTTGCAGAAAGCCACATAATATTTGCCCTTGCCTGATAATTATCAGGTTTTTCCAGTACGTTTAATCCATCGGCAATGGCCAGTTTAATTATAGAAGCAGCATAAAAATCTGATAATGGTGAGTTCCCTTTGCCAAAAAACTGCTCCAAAGTATGTGCAATTAGGTTTGATATACCAAATGCGGTACAATTGTAATCTACGGTAAAGGTTAATTCAGGATCTAAAAATGAAACCGTTGGGTAAAGCAAATCACAACTGATTCCTTTTTTTAATTGCTTGCTTTCATTTTGCAGATAACTGAAATTGTTATTTTCAGTTCCGCAAGCAGCCAGGGTTAAAATGCACACAACCGGGAGCGCCTGCGTTGGTTTTGCTATTCCTGCGTAAAAATCCCAAACGGAATGATCTGCAAAAAAACCAATACTAACAGCTTTGGCGGTATCAATTACAGAACCGCCGCCCATTGCAATAACCACATCTGCGTTAAATCTTTTAGCTAAATCTGTGGCTTTATCTGCGTCTGCGCTTGTCGGGTTGGTTTGAACACCCTCAAATGTAACGTGATCTAATCCCGACATATTTAACAGAGAAATAATGCGGGCGTAAAAGCCATTATTTTTTACTGATGATTTGCCAATAATAATTAGAGCACGCTTCCAGCTAATCTCATTCGGAATTTTATCAATGCAATCTTTACCAAAAATAATTTTGGTTGGATTATAAAATTCAAAGTTTTCCATAACGTTAAAGTATTCCAAATAAAAAGCTAATGATAATCATTTATATAATTTTTTAAATTAATAAAATCCGAACACTTTTTGATTTCGTAGGTTGAACTTAAACAAATCAAAACTTAAACAAAATGAAAAAACAGTTTTTAACTATTGCATTAGGAGTTAGTTTCTTAGCTTTTACTGCAGCTTGCAATTCTAGTACTACAATGTCTAACAATTCTGACTCTGCTATGACTGATAGCAATATGGCTGATACAATGGCTATGGAAGAAGGAGTTGAAGTTGGCGGCGCTATGATGGTTCCTTCAAAAAATATTGTAGAAAATGCTTTAGGATCTAATGATCATACCACTTTGGTAGCAGCTATTAAAGCGGCTGATTTAGTAGAAACTTTGAGCGGACCGGGTCCATTTACAGTTTTTGCACCAACCAATGAAGCCTTTAATAAACTTCCTGCTGGTACAGTAGATAATTTATTGAAACCAGAAAT
The DNA here is from genome assembly GCA_039934815.1 of Daejeonella sp. Classification (GTDB taxonomy): domain Bacteria; phylum Bacteroidota; class Bacteroidia; order Sphingobacteriales; family Sphingobacteriaceae; genus Daejeonella. Next base: position 1,832 of record JBDTLL010000162.1, read on the forward strand.
GAAGAAAGATCTTCAGGGCGTTTTAACTTATCACGTAGTTCCTGGAACTTACCGTGCGGCAGACTTAACAGACGGAATGGAATTAACTTCTGTTCAGGGTCAAAAATTAAAAGTTTCTGTTAAAGACGGAAAAGTGATGATCAATAATGCTAACGTAACTATTGCGGATGTAATTTCAAGTAATGGTGTTACGCATGTTGTTGATGCTGTTTTAATCCCTGCTAAATAAGCTAAATTAACACTCTAACAAGCCTTTCCATTAATATGGGAAGGCTTTTTTTTGGCGCTATAATTTATACATTTGATTATTGATGCGTAAAAGAAACTATCTCCCGCTACTCATTCTGGCAAGCATTTCCCTTTTGCTTGATTGGTATGTCTACAAAGGTGTAATCATTTTAAGCCAGATTTCTGAGTATAAAAATATTGTAGCCTGGATTTATTGGTTAATATCCATTTTCGTTTTAAGCGGATTTATTTTTCTGCTTTCTAAAGTAATTGCAAGTCGAAAGTTTACTGCTGTATTCAACATTACATTTAATTCTTATTTAACACTATTTGTAAGCAAGCTCGTGTTTGCAATGGTTTTATTTGCACAAGATATTTATCGGTTTTTTGCGGGCTTGGTTCATTTCTTTTATTTCAACGCTTTTATAACGCCTGACCGGATAGTTTGGGTAAATTATCTGGCGCTTTTTATGGCTTTAATACCATTTTTTTCTTTTCTTTTTGGAGTTACGCTCGGAAAATATAATTATAAGATCCGCCGAACTATTCTACATTTTAAAGATTTGCCGGACGAATTTGATAGGTTTACCCTTGTGCAAATTTCTGATGTGCATTCCGGAAGCTTTGATAAACCGGAGGAAGTGAAAAAAGGAGTGAAGCTTATCAATTCATTAAAACCGGATATTTTTGTATTTACAGGCGATTTGGTCAATAATACAGCCGACGAAATTGTTCCTTATATCCAGATTTTCAATAAAATTAAATCTTCTCAAGGAAATTTTTCAATCCTCGGAAACCATGATTACGGCGACTATATTGGATGGAAGTCTCCCGCTGAAAAAATAAAAAATCTGGAGAACCTCAAAAAGTATCACGCTGATCTGGGTTTTAGATTACTATTGGATGAAAATGTCCGGATAAAAAAGGGAGATCAGTCGATCACGTTATTGGGTGTAGAGAACTGGGGTAAAGGTTTCGGTGAGCGTGGTGATCTTAAAAAAGCACTGAATAACCTTACTACTTCAGATTTTAAAATTCTGCTATCGCATGATCCATCACATTGGGATGAGCAGGTGAAGAATAACCATTCAAAAATTCATCTCACATTATCCGGGCACACACACGGAATGCAATTTGGAATTGAAATAGGAAGTTTTAAATGGAGCCCGGTCAAATATCGTTATAAAAACTGGGCAGGTTTAGCCGAAGAAAATGGCCGATTCTTGTATGTGAACAGAGGTTTTGGATTTTTAGGCTTCGCCGGCAGGATCGGTATTTGGCCAGAAATAACGCACATTACCTTTCGGAAGAAATAGCTTAAAGTTCCTGTTGACGCAAAATCTGCTTTCCAATTTCATCAACTTCGGTATCCTGCACAAATAAAGGCAGTTCTGTTTGCGGATCTAGTTTTAACCAATGTTCCTCATTGTCTTTCTGCATCTTTACGTGTTCAACTCCGTCTTTAAAAATGGTATAAACTCCGTCTTCTTCCGGGAAAACCGAATAATCTATTCCGTTTATTTCTATATCAAATGGCTCATGCATGGCTCAAAGGTAAGAGTTTTGAAAAATCCCGAACAACTATTTTTGTAATCATTTGGACAAAATATCGGTCAAATTTAATCTAGTTCCTTTTTCTTCAAACACAATAGTTTGAGCAGATATGCCCATATCTGCCAACATTTTAATAATATCTTCGACAAATTCTTTAGGCCCGCAAACGTAAAAGTGCTGATTAAAATTTCTTATAGTTTGTTTCAGATATGTTTCGTCTATTCTTTTCTCGCGGAAGCCAATTATATTTTGACGGGTAAAAACCAGATTTAGTTGATCTCCGAGAATAAACCTGAGTTCATTTTCCAAAATCACATCAGAATACATCTGATTACAATAGATTAACGAATCGCCGCTGATTTCATTTTTCTCTTTTAATTCTCTTAAAATGGCGATAAAAGGAGTAATACCAGAGCCGGCGGCGATGAAAACACCATTCCCTTTATATTGAATAGTTCCCCATGCATTTGAAATGAGTAATTCGGCACCAGATGCTAACTTGTCTAACTTGTATGTAACGCCATTATGGTCAGTTTTTATGCGGATAATTAGTTCCAGAGATTCCCAGTTATTTAATCCTGTTAAAGTGAACGGCCTGATCTCATCTTTCAGTTCAGTTGTATTTATTGAAAGGTAAACTGACTGGCCGGGAATAAAGTTAAAGCCACTTGGTTTAGTTATTACAAAGCGCTTAAAATCATCATTCAGATAATTACTATCTATAATTTTAACAACATGTTTATTCATCAAGGAGTCTGGATATTAAAATGACAAGCTATGAAAATTTGATTATCAGCGCAACTCCTTAAGCCTGGAAAATTAAGAAGTCAATTCGCGGTAGCAAATCTGTAACAGAATAGAAAATTTGTTGTCAAATACTAAATCCCTGAAAATTATGAAGTTCAGATCCAAACCTCAGAATAAATTAACCGAAGGTAAATCGAAAAAATCGTCGGGCAGACAATGGTTAGATGCCATTTTATTTGCAATAATAGCTTCAACAATTATCCGTGGACTTGTTTTTTCTGCTTACGCGATTCCTTCCGGGTCTATGGAAAGCACCTTGTACCCGGGCGATTATTTGTTTGTAAGCAAACTGAGCTATGGACCCAGAATGGCATTTACACCTGTTCAAATTCCTTTTTTAGAATCAACGGTTACTAAAAATAAGCTAAAGACTTATTGGGACGGAATTCAACTGCCTTATTACAGATTGCCAGGCTTCACGAAAGTGAAAAAAGGAGATATTGTTGTTTTTAATAAACCGGAAGAAGCTGATCTAGCTTATAACAAACCGGTTGACATTCGGACGACTTTGATAAAACGCTGCATTGCAACATCAGGAGATAAATTGCAAATAATTGATGGTAAAGCTTATGTGAATGGGAAATTGGCTGTTTTTGAAAGTAAATCTCAAACTTCTTACACTGTTAAAACGGATGGCTCTGAATTTAATCCGCAACAATTACAACAGTTGGGAGTTGAAATAATTCAGCAAAATGACCTTAATACTTATGTGATGATTATTCCCTCGAATTCTGTGGAAAGTATTCAAAATACAGATTTTGTGAAAAGTGTAATTCCGCAGATTGAAAATACAGGCAACTTCGACAATACCATCTTTCCGCATAATCAAAATTTTAAATGGAACGCAGATAATTTTGGTTCGATAATAATTCCTAAAAAAGGTATGACCATTCCATTAAATGATTCAACGCTAACTTTATACGGTAGAGCAATTGAATTATATGAAGGAAATAAACTGCAGGTTAGCGGGCCAGATATTTTGGTAAACGGGAAGAAATCCAACAACTACACTTTTAAAATGGATTATTATTGGATGATGGGAGATAACAGGCATAACTCTTTGGATTCCCGTTTTTGGGGATATGTTCCCGAAGATC
>JBDTLL010000163.1:0-5509 GCA_039934815.1 Daejeonella sp.
ACTCAGGTCTGTAAAAATCTCAACAAGTTTCCGGTTATGGAATACGGCAAATTTTGATCTTGAATTCCCTATATCAATAACTAGATATGCCATTAAGCATTCACGGTATTTAAAATAGATTCAAAAATTCCCAAGCCATCCTGATTTCCAAGAATTGCGTCTGCTGCTCTCTCCGGATGTGGCATCATTCCGAAAACATTTCTTTTGTCATTACAGATTCCGGCAATGTTATCTGTTGCGCCATTTAAATTAGATTCCGGCGTAACATTTCCATTTTCATCGCAATAGCGGAATAGAATCTGGTCGTTATCCTGCATTCCCTTCAAAATATTTGCTTCCGCGAAGTAATTTCCTTCACCGTGAGCAACCGGAATTTTTAAAGGTTTATTCAGATCTAATGAATTGGTAAGAAGGGAATTTGTTGTTTCGGCTTTTAAATACGTGTTCTTACAAATGAACTTTCTTGTTTCATTATGCAGTAAGGCACCCGGAACAAGTCCGGCTTCAGCAAGAATCTGGAAACCATTGCAAATACCTAAAACGTAACCACCTTTGTTAGCAAATTGAATCACTTCCTGCATAACAGGCGAAAAACGGGCAATTGCACCAGACCGGAGATAATCTCCGAAAGAGAAACCACCCGGCAAAACTACAAAGTCAACATTTTTAAGATCATGGTCTTTATGCCATAAACGAACAACCTCCTGGCCCATAATATGCTCTAAAACGTAAATTACGTCTTCATCGCAGTTAGACCCCGGGAAAATTACAACTCCAAACTTCATGGTACAAAGCTATTGATTTTTTAAGATTGCGGAAGTAACTGACTGTTAAAAAAGGTTAAAGGGAATGATTTGCAATCAGGACAACTATTTACGAGGCGAGAAAATTTAAAACAGCTGGAAATAAACAATGAATCCAACCAAAATTAAGTACACACTTTCATAAACCCACCTTTTTTTACCGGCATGCAAAAAATAATAAGCCATTAAAACTGCGGCTGGCGGAGCACATAAAAGGAAATGGTAAACCCGAAAATCAGTTTTTAAGTAGTAGGAAATCAGTCCCAATACAAACATGAAAAAAAGTAGTTGAAACGACTTTCTGATCTGAACAAAACTCTTGAAAAAGTTTTGACGAAGCTGCACAACAGATAAAATGAAAATAACCAACAGAGGTAACAGAACCAAATATTGATAAATATTAAATTGCAAACGGGTTGGAAATGGAGTAGCCAGAGGAAGCCAAATATGATAGAATTGATCCAGAGAATCATTCCAGTAGTAAAAAACTGCCAGGAAGAAAAATACTGTTACAAAACCAATAATTCCAGTTGCCCACTCCCGCCAGTAAAACGGTCTGAAAATAATCAAGCTCACCCATAAGAGCGGCAGCATAGAAATAAATGGAAAATATATTAAGGTGCCTAAACCTACAATCATTCCCAGATCAAACATAACAGGTCGCACATCATCACGGCGGTACATGTTTAAGAACTTACTGATCATCCATAATACCAGAAAATTACAGATTAGCGTAGGACTTAAAAGTACAAATGGTGTTAAAAGACTCGAGGTTGTGACGTATAAAAGTGCAGGTAAAAATGTGGGTTTACCCAGCAAATTATAATGGTTAACAATATTATTGAACATGAATGCCTGCACCAGCATAATCAGCATGGCAATTAGAACATTTGCGGAAGGCGAAAACGCATTCTCTAAGGGAATAGGAATCAAAAATTTGGTAAAGGGTTCAATAAAATCAAAACTCACCTGATCGGGAAGCTTAAAAAATATTCCCAATCTCAAAAAAATCGCGAAACCTATTAATAAAACAATATTTACTGGATTAAGGCTTCGGAATTGTTTGATCATGCGGCTATAAAAATTCTAAGAATGTACAGAAGCAATATTAAGATAAAAGCCCGGATGTTAAAAGCGCCGATTTTGCGCCATATTTTTTAACCATATTTCCAACTATCGCTTCTGTTTGATCAGGAAAATTGAATTCGAGAACAAGCTTTTCAGACAGCCATTTTTTTAACGCCGGAACAAAATTACCATCTAAATGCTGTATTACCGGTATCCCCATTTGCCGCAAAGCTTCCGCGTTACATTGTTGTTCAAACTGATTTTTCATCGGGATAACCATCACTTTTTTATTCATAAACAACGCTTCTGCCGGACCCTCAAAACCACCACCCGTTAGCAGCCCGTTAGAACTTGCCAAACTGCGGTTATATTCCTGATGTGAAACCGGGAAAACATATACATTGCCATCGCGGTAGCTTTTTGTAGTATGTTTTGAAAATATTTCCCATTTAATTTCTGGTATGAGTTTTAAAAACGGCGCTAAGCGCTGATCATCAAACGAAGGAAGATAAACGGTAATGTGGCCCAAATTGCTTATTTCCATATTCCTGATTTCCTTGCGGATAACGGGTGTATGAATAAAATCATCATACGATTTAAAGTGCAGGCCAATATGATTTGAAGTGGGTGCGTAATATTTAAAAATCCATTCGGCCCAGTTAAAAACGGCATTTGGCCGGGGCGTTTTGGCCGATAAAAATGAAGCCTGATGACTTAAAGATACACTCGGTATTCCTTTCATCCGGCAGGCCCAGGCCGTTACCGGCTCAAAATCATTAACAATCAGGTCATAATTTTCTAAAGGCAAAGAATTAATATCCTTTTTGAGCCTTAATAAATTCATGGAGAGATAGGTTTTCCAATGATTTACGCTTCCTTTCTTACCAAAAACAAAACTAAATCCGTGAAAACGGTAAGATAAGGGTTGATCCAAAGAAACATCTGCCTGAGTTCCGCTGATGAGTAAATCTACATGACCATGTTGTTGCAGCAGAGGAACAATCTCGCGTGCCCTGCTGATGTGTCCGTTACCGGTACCCTGTATGGCAAATAAAATTTTCATTCAGCTACTAAATTCTCTACTTATCTTAAAAATCAGCGCAAGTTACTCAACCGGCAATTAATTTCAAGTTTATAACTTCATTAAGCATAATTAATTGGTGTGCCTGAGAGCGAAAAATAGCAGTAAAAGGTATAATTAAACTGTGATTATTAAATGTTAATTACTTTGATTTTTGAAAAGTTGATTTAATACGATCTAATTGTTTTTGATGGTGAAGCGTATGCACTTCTATAAATCTAAACCATTGCTTGGCATTTAAAAGGCCCAAACGCGGATGTTTAATTTTCATGTGAATACTCGCCTTACCTACTTTTGTGGCCATATCTTCAAGCCTGGATTTGAATTTTACAATCAGATTTCGGGCTTTTTCTTTATCTATTTTTTCACACATGGAAGCCAAACTTTCAGGCGCTTTAAATTTCCCGGGAGGAAAACGGCCAAAAAATAAAATTGCTCTAACAATCCAATGCGAATTTTTATGGTTTAAAGTGCCGGTTCCGTTAAGGCATTTTTCTGTAGCAATTAATGAAGCTAAATTAGCCTGGAAAATATGCGAAAAAACTTCTGAATAGGACCAGCTTCCATCTTCCGGACTTAGTTGAAATTCTTCCTCACTCAACGTATTCAGAAGTTCGGTGTAATAATTAACAGATTTTAGGATAGATTTTTTCTGGCTTAAAATGCTCATAAAAGAGAAACTAACTGGTTTAATTCATTTATTTCATAAATTACATCCTCCGGTTTTTCTTTCCTTTCGGGATTAAAATAAATGGCTTTCATACCAAAATCCTGGGCGCCCCGAATATCTGCTTCAACGCTATCGCCAATCATTAAACTTTGGGGAACATTTGCACCTGCGCCATCCAATGCAAATTGAAAAATAGCTTTATCAGGTTTATTGTAACCAACAACCTCGGAGATCACGATAGTAGAAAAATATTTTTGAAGATCAGTTTTACTCACTTTCATTTCCGTTGCTTCGCGGAAGCCATTGGAAATTAAATGAAGCGTATATTCTTTAGAGAGATATTCCAGAGTTTCATGCGCTTCCGGAAATAAATTGGTCTTGGTTGGGCAAATACGCACATAATCGTCTTCAAAATTAACCGGAATACAGTCTGACGCAAGTCCGAGATCCAAAAACGTTTTAGAAAATCGGGTTTCACGCAACACCTGTTTGCTGATTTTTCCTAAATGATAATCTGCCCATAACTGATGATTATTGCGAGTGTAAACCTCGATAAAAGCATCAGCAGAATGCAAGCCTAATTCTTTTAAAGCGTACGAATGATATAGTTCATTAAGCGTTTCTTCGGCATTTTTATCAAAATCCCAAATGGTGTGATCCAGATCGAAAAAAATATGTTTTAGATGAGGTTTAAAATCTGCTATTTCTGTAAGCGTTTTTTGGTTGCTGTTCTGCATTCAATCGATATTATTCTTTTATTCCATAAGCCAGGTCGCCCGCATCGCCCAAGCCGGGAACAATGTAAGCTTTGGTAGTCATTTCTTCGTCAATGGCGCCCAGCCATAATTTTGCCTTTGGTAAATTAGCCTTAACATGGTCTACACCTTCCTGACTTGCAATTATTGAAACAATATGTAATTCTCTGATTTTATATTGAGTTAATAATTCTTTGCAGCACAAAACCATGCTTCTTCCTGTCGCCAGCATCGGGTCGGCCACAATTACAATTTTATCATGTAATGATGGCGACGACACATACTCCATCTTAATTTCGAAATTTCCACCTTTAGTGGTTTTTCTGTAAGCGGAAATAAAGGCAGAATCGGCTTTATCAAAATAATTAAGCAACCCTTGGTGCAAGGGCAAACCCGCTCTTAATATTGTGGCCAGAACCGGAAGTTCTTTTAAAACCGGAACGCTGGCAGTTCCCAGCGACGTTTCAAACTCGGTATCCACATAACTTAGTTTTTTACTTATTTCGTAAGCAAAAATTTCTCCCAAACGTTCCATATTTCTGCGGAAACGCATACTATCCTGCTGAATATGTGAATCACGCAGTTCGGCTAAAAAATGATTGCCAATAGAAAGATTTTCGTTTAATAGAAATACCATCTGCTAAAATTACTAATTATTCTGAATGAGCAATCAGAGAATTGCTAATCTACTAACGGCTAAAATGCGAAGTCAGATTAGAGAGATCGTAAATTTTTAAAAATGTACTACAACAATATTAATTTGAAATGACAATAAATATGGCTTTGATTAAACTAAAAGAGTTTTTACAACGTAATTAAATAAGTCATTACGAAAGTGATGTCCATAAATAAGGTTTGATTCAGGGGAGTTGCAGATATGCACCTCCCTTGTTTTTTTATTAAAAATTGAGATTAGCCTTACATATCAAACTATCGGCGGAAGCGTAAATTGTTATCTTTGAATATACATGGAATTTAATCTTACATCAGAATATCGTCCTACCGGCGATCAACCTGAAGCCATTCGGCAATTGGTAGAAGGAGTAGAACGAAACGATAATTATCAAACTCTTTTAGGCGTAACCGGATCCGGAAAAACCTTTACAGTTGCCAATGTTATCCAGCAAACGCA
>JBDTLL010000164.1:0-5509 GCA_039934815.1 Daejeonella sp.
GGTAATGTTTCATGAGTGCTTGCATCAGTAACTTTACCTTTTATTATCAGGTTCCCGGCATGTAAAGAGCCAGGGAAAATTGCGATAATCGCAATAAATAAAAATTTCAAATTCATCAATAATTTGATTTTGGAAGGAAATGTATCCCGTAAGGAAGAGAATTAATTGGCGTTAATAAATTAACGTGAAGGCGGACCGCGAAGCGCAGAGAATATTTGCTCTACAAAAAAACCAGTAATATGGTTTTCTGCGAAGAGTGAAATTGCAGGAAGATCTGCTAATTTTTCCAGGGAAGGTTTACCTGTATAGGTTTTATCAAAATGTATGGCACAAACCCAGCAAAACGCTGATTTTGTAGAAATGTGGTTTTTATGGCATTTCTGAACATCTGTAGAACCAGCGCAATGTACCTTAACTTCAGCATGATTATGTAAGGCATCTAACGGCAATACAGTTACTGAGAAAATCAGTAAGAGTAAAATTGATATACTTGTGCCGATGGTTTTTTTAATACCTTTCATTGCTTTGCTCAGGCAAATATAAAAAATGAATTGTGATTTAGATAAATCATTAATTTTGAAATCGTAACAAAACCAATACTGAATGAACACTTTAAATCCCGGTTTAGACCTTACCAAAAGAAATACGCCCACTGGAACTGAATTAAATTGTAAAGGTTGGGTGCAGGAAGCGGCTTTGCGTATGCTGCTGAATAATCTGGATCCGGATGTGGCCGAACGTCCGCAGGATCTAATTGTGTACGGCGGTCGCGGTAAGGCAGCCCGTAATCCGGAAGCTTTAGATTTGATTATAAAAGCGTTGAAGGATCTGGAAGAAGATGAAACTTTATTGATTCAATCCGGCAAAGCCGTGGGAATTTTGCCAACTCATAAAGATGCGCCCAGAGTTTTAATTTCCAACTCGCAACTGGTACCTAAATGGGCCACGCAGCAGCATTTTGACGATCTGGAAGATAAAGGACTGATGATGTACGGACAGATGACCGCCGGGTCATGGATCTATATCGGCTCGCAGGGAATTGTGCAGGGAACCTACGAGACCTTTGGCGAGCTTGCCCGTCAGCATTTTAACGGGAGTTTAAAAGGAACGCTTTCTGTAACCGCAGGTTTAGGTGGCATGGGCGGCGCACAACCTTTGGCCATCACCATGAATGAAGGTGTTTGCCTTGCGGCGGAAGTTGAAGAATGGCGAATCCGCAAACGTTTGGAAACGCGTTACGTTGACGAAATTGAATTTGATATTGATACGGCAATAGACCGTGCGTTGAAATATAAAAAAGAAGGCAAGGCACTTTCCATCGGTGTGGTTTGTAACGCTGTTGAATTGCTGCAGCGTTTAATAGATCGCAATATTGTTCCTGATACATTAACAGATCAGACTTCGGCCCATGATCCGTTGATAGGATATTTCCCGGAAGGATTAAGTGTGGAAGCAGCTAAAATATTACGTGAAGAAAATCCGGAAGAATATGTGAAGCAAAGTTATGCCACCATGGCCAAACATGTGGAGCAAATGCTGGAGTTACAAAAACGTGGCGCCATCACTTTTGATTACGGCAATAACCTGCGTGGACGTGCACTGGAAGCCGGAGTGAAAAATGCTTTTGATTTTCCCGGATTTGTCCCGGCTTATATCCGTCCGCTTTTTTGCGAGGGAAAAGGTCCGTTTAGGTGGGCAGCCTTAAGCGGCGATCCGCAGGATATTTATGAAACCGACAAACTTATTCTGGAATTATTTCCGGAAAATGAAGGCTTAAAGCGCTGGATAAAAATGGCGCAGGAGCGAATAGCTTTTCAGGGATTACCTGCACGAATTTGCTGGCTGGGGCAGGGTGAACGTGAAAAAGCCGGATTGGCATTTAACAAATTGGTTGCTGATGGTAAAGTTAAAGCGCCCATTGTTATTGGACGCGACCATTTAGATACCGGTTCTGTGGCATCGCCAAACCGGGAGACTGAAGCCATGAAAGACGGATCTGATGCGGTTGCCGACTGGCCTGTTTTAAATGCGCTGATCAATACGGCCGGTGGCGCCAGTTGGGTATCACTGCATCATGGAGGAGGTGTAGGCATAGGTTATTCCATACACGCGGGCATGGTGATAGTTGCTGACGGAACCGCGGATGCTGAACGCCGCATTCAACGCGTTTTACATAATGATCCGGCCATGGGTGTTATCCGCCATGCGGATGCCGGCTATGATATTGCTTTGGATACGGCGAGAAAACACAAGCTTGATCTGAAAGAAAGGTTGAAATAATTTTATGATTTCTGCTCCGGATTTTCCGGAGCAGAAGTCTTAAAAGAAGAACATTCCGCCGCCGCCGCTGCCATCAAATCGTGGGTTAACCACATTGTTAAAAATTGAACCGAAGCGATAGCGAATTCCAAAACTGGTATAAAAATAAAAGCTTGAATCTAATTGTCGGCGTCGCGTAAGCAAATCTTCATTACTTATATCGCCTTTCACGATGTTTAGCTGATCTCGCTGAAAAGCATAATATCCATTAAAATTAAGCGAAAGACCTTTGTATAATCGCAAATCTGTATAAGTAGAAAAGGACAAATTATTCTTACTAAAATCATGGAAATAATTACCAAAAGCAGCAGAACCGCTAATCTGTCCCCATTTTTGGTTCAGACTAACATCCAGCGAAATACTTTGCTGAAAGCGGAATTCTTTCATTTTTAGGAAGATAGTTTCTTCTTTATAATCGAAATATCGCGGACCTGCTTTGTACATTAATCCAACATAATGATTGTTTGATTCTTTATAAGGAAAAAAATTATATTCTATTGTAGGCGTTATTGAGAAATAAGCATTGTAATTAGAATAGTCAGATCTCGAAGCATTTAGGTAGCCGCCGGCGGATAAATGGTCTGTTAATGACCAAACGGTTGTATTACTTGCCGAATAACTTTTGTTACTAAAACTAAATTCATCGGCACCTTCGCCAAATCTATTTTTATTTAGACTGTAATTTAAATTACTGGTTGTTTTGTGTTTTTCGGTTACCCGCGATGCTGTAACTCCCGTACTGAAATTATTCGAAGAGTAGTTTTTATCGCCATTTAAATATCCATTTAACCGGAGATTTATGACCCATAAATTCCATGGATCTTTTGCTTGTGACTGATCTTTTTTTCCTCCGGCAATTGTGTCAGATTTAAAGCTGATCTGCAGATCTTTTCCTTTTTCTGTGCGAGCAAGATATTTTACCAAGCCTAATTTTAAAGTCTGTACAAATAACTTCCGATCTTCATCATCTGTAGCCGTAGCCTGCCTGATGTAAGAAAGTGTATCATTCATATTCTTCAAACTTTCCTGACCTGCAAATTGCAGTTTATATTCGCGGCCACCACTGCCGGTGGTTTGGGCATTTATCAATATATATACGTTTGCCTGAAAGCGGTCATTTACATAATCAACAAAAGAGATTTCGCGTTTCACATAATCCTGATCGCAATAAGACTGGCAGTCCAGAAAAACCCGTAAATTGGAAATTTTAACAACCTGAGAATAAGAACTTGAAAAAAGAAATAACAGGCAAATTGTTAGATAAAGACTTTTCATGGACAGTTTTAAGAATGGCGAATGTAATGCAATTATAATTTGACTACAACTATTATTTTAACATGAAAATATATTTCGCCATAAATGGAATTTGTCTTTTGCTGAAAACTCAGTGTTTAATTGATATAGAAATTTCGACAGACAATTAGGCTTCTGGAAACTTTTCATAAATTAAAAAAGCAACAATCTGGATGCATCCTATTAAACCGGCTGCCTATTTCGTTAACCTCATCCGGCGCTTATTTTAAATATTTGGCAATTGCCGAAAATAAATTAATGAATTTTGTTTCTTTGCCACAACAGCAAATTTCGGTTCCTTTTACCCCGAAATTCATTCATTTCAACAACCTATAAAACAATCAAAATGCGAAAAATTATTTTGCTTTTACTGGCATTGACATATTCAACTATTACCTGGGCACAAAACACGTTTAAAGCTAAAATAAGTGATGCTGAAACTAAGGAATTATTAATTGGTGCAACTGCAATATTAAAAGGCACAACCAATGGGGCAAGTGCTGACCAAAACGGTTTTATAGAGATCAAAAATATTCCTGACGGAAAACAAATAATTATTTTTCGCTACACCGGTTATCAGCAGAGAGCCGACACAATTAGTTTTCCGTATTTGCAAACCGAACCTTTAGAAGTTTTGCTTTCTGCTGCAGGAGATGAAATGGAAGAAGTTGTTATTTCTTCAACCCGATCAAGCAGGACCATTGCAGATATTCCTACACGAGTAGAAGCAATTTCGGGAGAGGAACTGGAAGAAAAAGGAAACATGAAGCCTGGCGATATCAGAATGATGTTAAATGAAAGCACAGGAATACAAACGCAACAAACCTCAGCTACGAGTTACAATTCTTCAATACGCATTCAGGGACTAGATGGAAAATACACCCAAATTTTAAAAGACGGGTTTCCCTTGTATTCGGGATTTTCGGGCGGTTTAAGTTTACTGCAAATTGTACCTCTTGATTTAAAACAAGTAGAAGTGATTAAAGGAGCTTCTTCAACACTTTATGGTGGTGGTGCAATAGCGGGTCTGGTAAATCTCATATCCAAAACGCCAAAAGAAAAAAGAGAATTAAGTTTTATGCTAAATGGTACATCGGCTTTGGGGCTTGATGCAAGCGGCTTTTATTCTCAAAAGTTTAAAAAAATTGGAACAACTGTTTTCGCATCGTATAATTTGGGTACGCCTTATGACCCTGCCAATATTGGCTTTACAGCAATTCCAAAATTTAAGAGATTCACAGTAAATCCAACATTTTTTGTTTACTTCAATGACAATACAACACTTAATGTGGGCGTAAATAGTACCATTGAAAAACGTGTAGGTGGCGACATAAATTACATAGAAAACAAGGGTGACAGTCTGCACAGTTATTTTGAAAGAAACGAAACGAATCGTTTTAGCACACAATTGGGGCTTGCTCACACTTTAAATGACAATTCCAGAATTTCATTTAAAAACAGTTTAAGTTATTATGACCGTACTGTCGAGATTCCTAGCTTTAAATTTTCAGGTATTCAGTTATCATCATTCAGCGAATTCAGCTATTCTCGCAAAGCGATAAGTTCAGAATGGATTGCCGGTTTAAATTTATGGACAGACAGGTTTGATCAACGCGAATTCGACACATCACAAGTTATTGATTACAGCCACACAACTTTAGGTGGATTTGTTCAAAATACCTGGAATGCATCTAAAAAGTTTGTTCTCGAAACCGGTATTCGCGGCGACTATCAAAATGAATATGGATTTTTTGCTTTACCAAGAATTTCTGCTCTTTTAAAGGTTAGCCCAAAACTTTCCCTGAGACTGGGCGGTGGTTTAGGTTATAAAACACCAACAGTTTTTACCGAAGATGCGGAACGAATTCAATTTAGAAATGTATTGCCGATTGATGTT
>JBDTLL010000165.1:0-5494 GCA_039934815.1 Daejeonella sp.
TTTGTATTTGCATTAACTCCATTTAATTTCACGGCTATCGCCGGAAATTTACCAACTTCTGTTGCCATGATGGGTAACGTGGTTGTATGGAAGCCTTCAAATACACAGATTTATTCTGCAAACGTTTTGATGGAAATTTTCCGCGAAGCGGGATTACCTGACGGAGTTATCAATTTGGTTTACGTTTCAGGTCCGGATGCAGGCGATGTTATTTTTAACCACCCGGATTTTGCCGGAATCCACTTTACAGGATCAACTTCTGTATTTCAGGATATCTGGAAATCTATTGGAACTAATATTCATAAATATAAAACCTACCCACGTATTGTAGGTGAAACCGGTGGAAAGGATTTCATTCTTGTTCACGGTTCTGCCGATGTTGAAGCATCGAGCACTGCAATTTTACGTGGCGCATTTGAATACCAGGGACAAAAATGTTCTGCGGCGTCTCGTGTTTATGTTGCAAAATCGGTTTGGCCACAAATTAAGGAGTTGCTTATTCGCGATCTTAAAACGTTAAAAATGGGTCCGACTGAAGATTTCAGCAATTTCATCAATGCAGTTATTGATGAGAAATCTTTTGATAAACTGGCGAAATACATTGATGCAGCTAAAAAAGATTCTGAAGTAGAGATCATCGCCGGAGGCAATTATGATAAATCTAAAGGTTATTTCATCGAGCCAACAGTAATTTTGGCAAAAGATCCAAAGTATGTTACCATGTGCGAAGAATTATTCGGACCTGTGTTAACCATATTCGTTTATGATGATAAGGATTTTGAAAAAACTTTAGAAGTTATTGACAGCACATCAATTTACGCGTTAACCGGAGCTGTTTTAGCTCAGGACAGATACGCTTTAGAAACCGCCACACATGCATTGCGCAATGCTGCTGGTAATTTCTACATCAATGATAAATGTACAGGAGCAGTTGTTGGTCAGCAGCCATTTGGCGGGGCACGCGGTTCCGGCACAAATGATAAAGCCGGATCGATGATCAATTTATTACGCTGGGTTTCTCCAAGAACAATTAAAGAAACCTTTGATCCGCCAACGGATTATCGTTATCCGTTTTTAGAACAGGAATAAAAAAAAGGTTCGGCAAAATTGCCGAACCTTTTTTTTATCTAACTTTTGTTAGTGAATTTGGAAAACCAAATCTAAACCATGACTTCCGTCTAAATTCAGTTCAAGGTCTTTTATTAAGCCGGTTTTTAAACTATAAACCCAACTATGAATTTTAAGGTCCTGCCCTGATTTCCATGCGTTCTGAACAATGCTGGTTTTAGCCACATTGTATCCTCCTTCGATGGCATTTAATTCCACAAGTCTGTCGGCTTTGTCCTGCTCGTTGGTAATTGCATCCAACTCTTCCTGGTGAGTACGATACACCTCCTTAATATTCCGAAGCCAATTATCTATAATTCCGTACTGATTATTAGTTAATGATGCCAAAACGCCCCCGCATCCATAATGGCCACAAACAATTATATGTTTAACCTTAAGTACGTTTACTGCATAATCCAGCACACTCAACAGGTTCATATCGGTATTTACCACTACATTGGCAATGTTACGATGAACAAATATTTCACCAGGCCTGGTGTTGGTTATTTTATCGGCCGGCACCCGACTGTCAGAACATCCGATCCACAACACGGGGGGCTTCTGGCCCATCGAAAGCATTTCAAAATAATGCGGGTCTTCTGCCAGGGTTTCTGCTACCCATTTTTTATTTCCTTCTAAAAGGCTCTCGTACGTGATATGATCGGTATTAATTTCAAATGCTTTTTTACTCATGACAATAAATTATTGATATTAAAAATTTAATTAATTATGCGAACTGAAACTCAGGTCTTTTAATCGTGGTACCTCGTAACGGTTCCGGATATTTAACAACTCAACTTCAATCTTTCGGGTATAGGCATTTTGCCGAAAGTTATTAATAATTTCCAGGACATCCTGATCGATAAAGCGGGAATTAGTCCCATCAATTATCACTTTCGAGCTGTGTGGAAGATGGGTTAAGGTATACTCAATTGCAGCCTTGTTTAGAAATGATACTTCCTCAGCAAGGTGTAACGTAAGGATCTCTTTGTCGCCTGTACTTTCCATTTTATAAAAGTAAGGATTTCGCAAATTTGTACGAAGAATATAGAATACACCAATCATCATTCCTATGGCTACCCCCTTAAGCAAATCGGTGAGGACTATGGCCAAAACAGTTACAATAAACGGAATAAATTGATCTTTTCCGTTTTTCCACATTTTCTTAAACAAGGCAACCTGAGCAAGCTTGTAACCGGTAATCAAAAGGATGGCGGCCAGACACGCAAGCGGAATTTTATTAAGTAAAAAGGGGATAAAAAGCAGTGAAAGCAACAACCAGAAGCCATGATAAATAGAACTCATTTTGGTTCTTGCCCCCGAGTTCACATTTACCGAAGAGCGGACTATTACAGATGTCATTGGAAGACCACCTAAAAGTCCGCTAAATATGTTACCTACTCCTTGGGCTACCAGTTCGCGATTAGTGGGCGTTACCCGCTTAATCGGATCGATTTTATCCACCGCCTCAATGCTGAGGAGGGTCTCCAAACTGGCCACAATCGCGATGGTAAATGCCACTATCCAAACTTCTTTATTAGTAATCTGAGAAAAATCGGCCATGGAGAACAAGCCTGCAAATTCATTAACTGAATTTACAACCGGAATCACTACCAATTGCTCTGCCTTCAGGGCCAGACCGGTATTTTGGAATAATATATTCAACAGAATCCCGGCAATTACTACTACAAGCGGCGCCGGAACGGCACTAATCTTCTTCACCTTTGGCCAATAGATCATAATTACCAATGAGACTGAACTTATTATCACCGCTCCATAACTTAACTTACTAAGTGCTGATGTTATAGCTGAGAACGTATTTGCCTGGTCGGGTTGGAAAAAGCCTTCGTCGCCTTCATAATCAGAATCAAATCCCACGGCATGCGGCAATTGTTTTAAAATTAGAATAATGCCAATAGCGGCAAGCATTCCCTGGATCACCGCCGAGGGAAAGTAGTTTGCAATCGTTCCGGCTTTTAGCAATCCTAATCCAATTTGTAAAAAACCGGCCAATACAATGGCAAGCAAAAAGGTTTGATATGAGCCAAGAGTAGCAATCGCACCCAAAACTATAACTGTTAAGCCAGCAGCCGGGCCACTTACACTTAACTGCGAACCGCTAACAGATGATACCACGATACCGCCAATTATTCCGGTTAAAATACCCGAAAACAAGGGTGCGCCAGAGGCTAGAGCAATACCTAAACACAGCGGTAAGGCTACTAAAAAAACAACAACACTAGAGGGAATATCCCTTTTTAGATTTTTAGGCAAAAAATATTTTGTAATATTCAATGCTGATCCGAAACTTCGATCAACTTTCATAGCATCAACTTTATAAAGTAAAAAAATTCATAATATTCCTATCGGGACAAATAACTTATCCGGTAAGAATTAAAATCAGAGGAAGATTTAAACGTTAGGTGGTGGAGTTGCTACGCTGGGGAAAAAAGTTTGAAGCGCCTTATCATCAAATACAAGGTATTTGGGAAGAACTATGACTTTACATTCAGAAAATAAAATATTGGTGGTTATAGGATGCAGCCAATCTTTTTTTCCAAATTCCTTTTGCTCTTTGCTGGAATTGTCTTCCAATTCCAACTGCATTATAATAGCATAAAGCGCCTTTTTATCGACCTGCTGGGCAATAAACGGCAACAATGCAAAGACTAATTTTACAAAAAAAACAAAAATAAACAGGGATAAACACGCTTTCTTAAAACCGTTTTTATGCCCCACAGATAAATTGCTTTTATTTTTCAAGTTGCAAAACTATCTAAATTTTTATCAATATTTAAACTGTTTAGACTTGTGTCTTTAAAATTACAAAACGTTTTCTGCTCAGTTCAGCCCTTTTTCAACAACAGTTTTAAAAATTTAGTCAGAAAATAAACACGCAAATCAGATTTTCGTGATAAAGTTTGCAGATTAGTTAAGTTTACAATTTTGTACTTTTATCGCCCGACCATTGAATCTTAAAAACTCAGAATACTGTGAATAAAAAAATAGAAGCCCTGCAAGAAAAAAGAGAGCAAGCTTTATTAGGTGGAGGCGAAGTTAGAATTGCCAGCCAACATAAAAAAGGAAAGTTAACCGCCAGGGAAAGGCTTCACTTTTTATTGGACGAAGGTTCATTTGAAGAAATAGGCATGTTCGTAACCCACCGCTCCACAGATTTCGGAATGGAAAAAGAGCGCTATTTAGGCGATGGCGTAATAACCGGATATGGAACCGTGAATGGTCGGTTGGTTTATGTTTTTTCTCAGGATTTTACTGTTTTTGGCGGATCATTATCTGAAACTCATGCCGAAAAAATTTGCAAGATCATGGATCTGGCGATGAAAAACGGCGCACCAGTAATTGGCTTGAACGATTCCGGTGGCGCCCGAATCCAGGAAGGTGTTGTTTCTTTGGGGGGTTACGCAGATATTTTTTACCGTAACACCATGGCATCGGGAGTTGTACCGCAAATTTCTGCAATTATGGGCCCGTGTGCCGGAGGAGCGGTTTATTCTCCGGCCATTACAGATTTTGTATTGATGGTAGAAAACACTTCGTATATGTTTGTAACCGGGCCAAATGTGGTGAAGACGGTAACGCACGAAGAAGTAACATCAGAAGAATTGGGCGGAGCTTCTACACATGCATCCAAATCGGGCGTGACACATTTTGCGGTTGCCAATGAAATTGAAGCCATAAATCACGTGAAGCAATTATTGAGTTACATGCCTCAGAATTGCGAAGAACAAACTCCCGCTGTAGCGTACGAGCTGGAAGATGAAAACCGTCCGGGATTGAATGATATTATGCCGGAAAATAATTCTCAGCCTTATGATATTCGCGAAGTAATAGATATGGTTATCGATTCCGATACATTTTTAGAAGTTCATAAAGATTTTGCAGAAAATATTGTTGTAGGTTTTGGCCGTTTGGCAGGTAAAAGTATCGGAATTGTAGCTAATCAACCGGCTTTTTTGGCAGGAGTGTTAGACATTCATTCATCCACAAAAGCGGCCCGTTTTGTTCGCTTTTGCGACAGTTTTAATATTCCATTGTTAGTTTTTGAAGACGTACCCGGATTTTTACCCGGAACAGATCAGGAGTGGAATGCCATTATCACCAACGGAGCAAAATTATTATATGCTTTTTGCGAAGCTACGGTTCCGCGGATTACCGTTATTACCCGAAAAGCTTACGGTGGCGCATACGATGTAATGAACTCGAAACATATTGGAGCGGATATGAATTACGCCTGGCCAACTGCAGAAATCGCGGTTATGGGTGCTAAAGGAGCTGCCGAAATTATTTTCAAAAAAGAAATATCTGCGGCAAAAGATCCGAATGAAAAATGGCTGGAAAAAGAAAAAGAGTACTCTGATATTTTTGC
>JBDTLL010000166.1:0-5488 GCA_039934815.1 Daejeonella sp.
GAAATTCTTTATCCGTTACCGCGATAAATTGATTTTTTCCTGTTAAGGGAATAGAATATTCAGTTCTTGGAGTTGGTTGATCCGGATTTTTCAGATCAGAAAATTTATTCTTGATCATTTCTTCCACGTCTTTCACGTTAACATCTCCAACTACAATTAAAGATTGAAGATCCGGACGGTACCAGTCTGAGTAAAACTTGCGGATAGTTTCCGGCTTAAAGTTTTTCAAAACATCTTCGGTACCAATTGGCAAACGGTTTGAGTAACGTGAATTATTAAATAAAAGTGGAAGATATTTATCCTGCATCCGCTGTGCGGCACCTTTACCTAAACGCTTTTCTTCTAACACCACACCGCGTTCCTTGTTAATTTCCGAATCGTCTAAAGTTGCATCCTGCGCCCAGTCACGCATAATTTGCAATCCATTTTTAAATACTTCGGGATCATCTGTTGGAATTGGTAACTGATAAACAGTTTCATCAAAACTTGTGTAAGCGTTTAAATCTGCGCCAAAACGAACTCCGGCTTTTTGCAGATAATTAACAAGATCGTTTTTAGGGAAATTTTTAGTTCCATTAAAACTCATGTGCTCTGTAAAGTGAGCCAAACCTTGCTGATCGTCGGCTTCTAAAATAGAACCAACTTTGTTTGCAAGATATAACTGCGCTCTTTCTTTTGGTTCTGTGTTTCTGCGGATATAGTAAGTAAATCCATTAGCCAACTTGCCGGTCACCACATTGCTGTCTAAGGGTAAAGCACTCGGAATTCGGGTTGCCGTTGTTTCTACTGTTGCGCCGGTATCGGTTTTTGTCTGAACCGTAGCACAGCCAGAAACCGCTAAAGCAAGAGCTGCCGACCAGATAATTAATTTGGTATTTGATTTCATATATAAAATAAATGTTGATTGCTTATTGAAAAGGAATATAAGATTTTAAGTTTAAACCTTGATGATGACTTTTTTACTGTACATGATCCAGAGTATTAGAAGCCAGATCAGGATAAATGTTACAGCGCCTGCCAATGAAGCATTAATTGGACTGAAATAGGGGTTGTAAAAAGTTTCCATCATCCACTCTTTTGAACCGACCATGGTTCCATCGGGCATTTTTAACTTTATCAAACTTAAAATGCGTGGAATTAATCCGGAAAGGAAAAATACGGTTATTGCATTTACCCCATAAACTACAAAAGCCGTTGTTCCTTTTTTATAGCCCTGTACATCAATTATCCAATAACATAACGCGAGTCCCATTGTAGCCAAACCGCCGGAATACAAAACATAAGAGCTGGTCCAAAGGGCTTTATTTATTGGGAAAAACAAATCCCATATCAATCCTAAAATGGTTGCTAATATTCCGATACTGAACATCCAGGAAACTTTTACACTGTCATCACGATCTTTACGACGAAGCCATGTTCCTACTAAAACTCCAAATATTCCGGTGGCAATTGCCGGAATTGTGCTTAAAATTCCTTCCGGATCCCAGGTTCTGGATTGCGACCACAAATGTGCTTCGGTTAATATAGTTCTATCCAGCCATGCACCCAGGTTAGTTTCCTTTTCCAGATTGGCATATCCAACTCCCGGAACAGGAATTAAAGTCATTATCAAATAGTATCCTACCAATAAGGAGAAGAAAATCCAGATTTGAGTTTTACGGGTTGTCTTCACAAATATTAAAGCAGAAGCAAAAAACACGATGCTAATTCGTTGTAAAACACCCGGAATTCTAACAGCTTTAAATGCTTCGATTGGTTCTGTAAAAACTTTCGGAAAAATATTAAGAAACAATCCCAATGCAAATAATATTAGCGCCCTTTTTAAGGCGGTCCAGATCA
This sequence comes from Daejeonella sp., assembly GCA_039934815.1. Lineage (GTDB taxonomy): Bacteria > Bacteroidota > Bacteroidia > Sphingobacteriales > Sphingobacteriaceae > Daejeonella. The sequence goes on from JBDTLL010000166.1 coordinate 1,840, forward strand.
GTTTGTTATGGTCTGCTTCAATATCTTTTTTACGGCCCAAAGCATAACTTATAGAAACGCCCACAATGAACAGGAAAAACGGGAAAATTAAATCTGTGGGTGTGGCGCCGTTCCATTCTGCATGTTCTAAGGGGGCGTAAATATGGCCCCAATCGCCTGGATTATTCACCAAAATCATGGCGGCGACAGTTAAGCCTCTAAAAACATCTAACGATAATAGGCGGGCGGGTGATTTCTGTAAGATTGCTGGTTCGGACATAATTGGTTATTAGAAATTTAAATCTGCGATTTTTTAAGCTAATAAAAAAGGCCGGGTAAAAACCTGGCCTTTTCGAAATTTCATTTTAGAATCTCCATCGTACAAAACCTTCCATGGCTTCATATTCTGCAAGTCCTAAACGATCATAAGCACGAGCGGTTTCGCGGGTACGGTCTTCGGCACGCAGCCAGAACTCGCGGGAGTCATCTCCAGGAAAAACAGGACGATCTTTCTGAGACTGATGTTTAAAAATTGCAAAACGCTTCCGCTCTACTTCCTGCGGAGAAAGTGGTACGGCCATTTCAATTTCATGAGTTTCAAACTCATGCCATGCGCCTCTGTACATCCAAAGCCAGCAATCTTTTATCCATTCTTCGTCTTTCAAACGATCTAAAGCTGCAATGATAATATCAAAACACACTTTATGAGTTCCATGCGGATCGGCAAAATCTCCGGCTGCAAATATTTGCTGGGGTTTTATACTTTGCAAAAGCTCAGCGGTTTGTTTAATGTCTGCTTCTGAAACCGGATTTTTTTGCGTTTTGCCCAGTTCATAAAACGGAAGCGCCATAAAATGGATATGATCATCTTCTAAACCAGCGTATCTTGCTCCAGAAATTGCTTCTCCTTTGCGGATAAGACCTTTTACAACCTGAATTTCTTTTGTGTCAACCTGATTGGGTTGTTTCTGGTCTAAAAAATTTCGCATTTCACTGTAAAGCGAATCGATCTTGTTAACATCCAGATCAATTGTTTTTCCAAAATCGCGGATAAATTCGACAAAGCGCAAAGCATCATCATCCCATACTGCCGTATTTCCTGAGGTCTGGTAAGCTACATGCACATCATGTTTCTGATCTACCAAACGGATAAATGTTCCGCCCATAGATATTACATCATCATCCGGGTGCGGAGAAAAAATCAGCACTCTTTTCTTATCAGGAACTGCCCGTTCCGGTCGCTGACTATCATCTGCGTTTGCTTTACCTCCGGGCCAACCGGTAATAGTATGTTGAATTTTATTGAAAATGTGGATATTAATATTGTAAACCGGACCTTTCTCAGTGGCAAGTTCGGCCATGCCATGATTGTTATAATCTTCTTCGGTAAGTTTTAAAATGGGTTTTCCAAGTTCATTGGCCAGCCAGATAACCGCTTTTTTTATTAATTTTTCATCCCAAAAGCAATCTTTTACCAACCATGGTGTATTAAAACGGGTAAGTTCTGAAGCGGCATCCTGATCAAGAACAAATTCTACGTGTTCTGAAAGTTGTAAATAAGTAGCCGGCACTTCTGACGACATTTCGCCTTCAACCGCTTTTTTAATAATCGAAGCTTTTTTGCGATTCCAGGCCATTAAAATAATTTCCCGGGCTTTGAAAATGGTTCCAATTCCCATGGTAATGGCTTTTGTAGGAACATTTTCTTTACCTCCAAAATCGCGGGAAGCATCTCTTCTGGTCAGATCATCTAAAGTAACCAGGCGAGTACCTGAATTTGGCGCAGAACCCGGTTCGTTAAAACCAATGTGGCCGGTTCGTCCGATACCTAAAATCTGTAGATCCAAACCACCAATATTGCTTATCTTTTTTTCATACTCCAGACAATACGCCGGAATATCTTCAATTGCCAGAGTTCCATCCGGTATATTAACATTTTTCATATCTATGTCGATATGATCAAATAAATTCTCCTTCATAAAAGCTACATAGCTTTGGGGAGAAGTTGGTTGCATAGGAAAATATTCGTCCAGATTGAAAGTAATTACGTTTTTAAAACTTAAACCTTCTTCCTTATGTAATCTCACAAGCTCCTCGTAAACGCCAATAGGAGTAACGCCGGTGGCCAATCCTAAAACTGCATATTCATTATTTGTTTGTTTTCTGATAATGAGATCTGCAATTCTTTTTGCAACCTTTTTTGCAGCTATCTGCTGATTTTGGTAAACAGTAACTGGAAGTTTTTCAAATCGGGTTTCCTCTAATAGGTTTAATCTTGCCATTTGATAATCAATTGTAACGGGTGAGTACCAAATATAATTACAAAATTAGAAAGCTTGCATTTTTTATCCTGATAAAAATAAATAATGCAGTTTTATGCAGGTTTTGAAAATTGGAGTTATATTTAGGAAATGGATAATCTCTTATGAATGTTAACGTAGCAAAATTATATGAGATCGGATTAAAGCCAAAACGACAAATCATTGGATTGATGTCGGGCACTTCCATGGATGGACTTGATATTGCCCTCTGTTCGTTTGAAGGATCGGGAACACAAACCCGTCTGGAAATAGTAAAATTTACTACCGTTGAATATTCTGCTCACTTTCGTGAAGAAATAAAAAGCGTGTTTTCTAAACGGGATGCTGATCTTCAAAAGGTTTGCATTTTGAACGAAGTTGTTGGAATTAAACATGCAGAAATGATTCTGCAAACCCTGTCTGATTGGAAAATAAAGCCGCAAGATGTTGATCTGATTGCAAGTCACGGACAAACAATTTTCCATGCGCCAAAGCATCTGCATAATATTGAAGAATATCCAAACGCAACACTTCAGATTGGGGATGGCGATCATATTGCTGTTAAAACAGGAATTATTACCCTGTGTGATTTCAGGCAGAAACATTTGGCGGCAGGCGGCGAAGGAGCGCCACTGGCGGTTTATGGAGATTATTTGATTTTTTCTAAAAAAGGTGAAAATCGAATTATGCTGAATATTGGCGGCATATCCAATTTTACTTATCTGCCATCAGATCTGGATGCTTCTAAAGTTTATTCAACAGATATTGGTCCGGGAAATACCATGATGGATCAGTTTATACAAAAGAATTTTGAAGGAAAGTATTTTGATAAAGATTCTGAAATTGCCCTTTCCGGAGAAATTAATGAAGGTTTGCTGGAAGCTTTAAAACATGAACCGTTTTTAGAAGCCGGATTTCCTAAAACTACCGGGCCTGAACTTTTTAATTTAAAATACCTTGAAAAAGCACTTGCAGCTTGTTCGCAAAAAGAAATTTTAAATAAAGATATAATGGCAACGTTATGCAAGTTTTCTGCTGATTGCATTATTAAAGCTGTTAACCAAAATTTCATTCCGGAAGACTGTCCCGTTGTCTATTTAAGCGGCGGAGGAATGCATAATTTACTTCTGGTAAAGCACTTAAAGGAAGGAATTCCCTTTGCTGAATTTAAATCAACAGCCGAGCTGAATGTTAATCCGGATGCAAAAGAAGCTGCGTTATTTGCCATTCTTGCAAATGAAAGTGTGGCCGGTTCTGCAATTAATTTTGGTGATCGCACGCAAGTGCCATCTATATGCATGGGAAAAATATGTTTGCCCAATTAGTTACAGACTATTAAATTTATATTAAAGTAAAATTACGCTTATGAA
>JBDTLL010000167.1:0-5443 GCA_039934815.1 Daejeonella sp.
CAGTCTTTAAGCGGTGGCTTTAATTAATCTGAAATTCTATGAAGAAATTATCAATCACATTCCTTTTTCTTTTATTTCTTTCTGTAAGTGCATTTGCGCAACGCTTTGCCTATGTAGATAGCGAATATATATTGAAACACATTCCGGAATATAATTCTGCGCAAAAGCAATTAGATGCATTGTCTAATCAATGGCAAAAAGATGTGGATGCAAAGTTTGCTGATATAGAGAAAATGTACAAAGCTTACCAGTCTGATCAGGTTTTACTTACTGATGATATGCGTAAGCGTCGCGAAAGCGAAATAATTGAAAAAGAAAAAGAAGCAAAAGAGTTTCAAAGAGTCAAATTTGGCTTTGAAGGCGAACTTTTTCAACAAAGAAGCAGGCTAATTAAACCTATTCAGGAAAAAGTGTCTAAAGCTGTACAAGCTATCGCGGATGATCAGCAGTTAGATATGATATTTGACAAAAATAGTGAAGTCACGCTTTTATATGCAAATCCGCGTTTAGATAAAAGTAATGATGTAATAACACGTTTGGGTTATAAACCAGGTGTTTTTGTGAAGTAGTAAAAATTTTATATAATCGTAAACAATAAAAAATCAAAATATAACAAATGAGAAAATTAGTTAAAGTAGCAGCAGTTGCGGTTGGATTATTATTTGCAGGTAACGCAGTTAATGCTCAACAAAAATTAGGACATATTAATTCCAGCGAACTTTTACAAGCAATGCCCGAAATGAAGTCAGCTGATGCTAGCTTTCAGACTTTTGCAAAGGCAAAGCAAACGGCTTTAGAGCAAATGGATGCTGAACGTCAGAAAAAAATTACCTCATACCAGGAGAAAGCTAAAACCATCAGCGAAGCAAACAAAGAAGCGGTTGGTAAAGAATTAGAAGTTTTAGCAAAAACTATCCAGGATATGGAAGCGAGAATTACAGAAACTCAGGAAAAATCTCAGGAGGAGTTAACTGCAAAGCGTACAGAATTGTATCAGCCGGTATTTAAAAAGGCAGAAGATGCGGTTAAAGTGGTAGCAAAAGAAAAAGGGTATGCTTATGTTTTTGATATCTCTCAGCCAGGAGTTGTTTATTTTGATGGAGGAGATGATCTGATATCAGCGGTAAAAACCAAACTGGGAATCTCAAATTCTGTTGCTGCTCCAAAAAAGTAATAGAAGCATAGATTTATTAAAGTGCAGAAAGTATCCTTTCTGCACTTTTTTTATGTCATAAAATTTGACCAGACCAACATTCTCAATTTAAACAGTACTTTTATTTTATGAGCTCAAATCGACCTATTGGTATTTTCGATTCAGGTATTGGAGGTTTGACCGTGGCAAGCGCTATTCATAAATTATTGCCTAAAGAGCAATTAATATATTTTGGAGATACGGCACATTTGCCTTACGGCGATAAATCTCCGGAAGCAATAAAGTTTTACAGCTTAAAAATTGCCAGGTTTTTGCAGGATCAGAATTGCAAAATAATAATCATCGCATGCAACACAGCTTCATCACATGCCTACAACGAGCTTGTTCATTTTTTGGGTGATAAAATTCCTATCATTAATGTAATAGATCCGGTTGTTGATTTTATTGCCTCTGGCGATCAGTTTAAACAAATTGGGGTAATTGGTACCAAGTCGACAATCAAGTCTGATGTATATGCCCGCAAACTGGCAAAACTTGCTCCTCAAAAAAAGGTCTTTTCGCTGGCAACGCCTTTGTTAGCGCCAATGATAGAGGAGGGTTTTTATAATAACACAATAAGTCATACGGTCATCCAAAATTATTTGTCGTCTGATGAACTTAAAACTATTGATAGCTTAGTGTTGGCATGCACGCATTATCCGCTTATTCAAAAAGAAATTGATGATTTTCTGGGTGGGAAAGTGACAATTCTAAATACAGCAAATTTGGTTGCAGAATATATAAAAAACAAGCTTTTTGAAATGAATTTGTTAAATGAGGATCAGGCAGGTGAGCATCAGTTTTATGTGTCAGATTTTACAACTTCGTTTGAAAGCAGCACGCGATTGTTTTTTGGAGAAAAAATTCACCTCAAATTAAATAATATCTGGACTGACGCGTTATAATTCCGGTATACATTTGAAGTTTCACTTTTAAACTCTTACGCTTAAATGACTGGTTTTTTGGAATTAAAAACTGTAATTTTGCGAGCTCATTAGCAACTATGAGCGAACAAATAAAACACGAGTGCGGTGTTGTTCTCATCCGCCTTTTAAAACCTCTCTCTTATTATCAGGAAAAATATGGTACGGCACTTTACGGGCTGAATAAACTGTATTTGCTGATGGAAAAGCAACACAATCGCGGACAGGATGGAGCAGGAATAGCCACCATTAAATTGGATGTTAAGCCTGGAAACCGGTATATAAGTCGTTATCGTTCTACAGGAGCCAATGCAGTAGCCGAAATTTTTGAGTATGTACAGAACAAATTTGCTGATGTGCAGAAAAATTCTCCGGAGCTTTTGCAGGATGCGCAGTGGCTCAAAGAAAATATAAGTTTTACCGGTGAAGTTTTGATGGGCCATTTAAGATATGGAACCCACGGGATGAACAGTATTGAAAGCTGCCATCCATTTCTTCGTCAGAATAATTGGATGACCAGAAATCTGGTAATCTCCGGAAACTTCAATATGACCAATGTTGATGAGTTGCTTGAGCAGCTTTTTGAATTGGGTCAGCATCCTAAAGAAAGAGCAGATACGGTTACGGTTTTAGAAAAGATTGGTCACTTTCTGGATACCGAAAACCAGGAACTTTTTGACAAATTTAATAAAGATGGTTTTTCAAATGCGCAGATCAGTCATGAGATTGCAGATCATTTGGATGTTGCCAAAATACTTCGCCGTTCGGCAAAAAACTGGGATGGCGGTTATACCATAAGCGGAATATTTGGTCATGGAGATGCATTTGTAATGCGAGATCCGGCCGGAATCAGACCTGCTTTTTATTATTATGATGATGAAATTTTGGTGGTTACCTCAGAGCGCCCCGCAATTCAAACGGCATTAAATGTCCCTATCGAAAGTATCAAGGAAATTAAGCCCGGTCATGCATTAATTGTTAAAAAGGATGGCACCATTTCCGAAGAGCAGTTTCGCGAACCTGAAGAGCAAAAATCCTGTTCTTTTGAACGTATCTATTTCTCACGCGGAAGCGATGCGTCAATTTATCGCGAAAGAAAGCAATTAGGAAGGCTGCTTTGTCCGCAAATTCTAACCGCTGTAAATCACGATCTTAAGAATACAGTTTTTTCCTACATTCCAAATACCGCAGAAGTCGCGTTTTACGGAGTTGTAGAAGGAATAAATAAATATGTAAAAGGATTTCAAAAAGAAACTCTTTTGCACAGAGCAGATAAAATATCTGACGAAGAATTAGAAAATGTTCTGAATATGGCGCCACGGTTTGAGAAAATCGCCATTAAGGATGTTAAGCTAAGAACTTTTATTACTCAGGATGCCGATCGCCAGGATATGGTAACGCATGTTTATGACACCACTTATGGCGTTGTGAAAAGAGATACTGATACATTAGTGGTTTTAGACGATTCTATTGTAAGAGGAACAACGCTTAAGCAAAGTATTTTAAAAATTTTAGACAGATTAGGTCCTAAAAAATTGGTGGTGGTTTCCTCTGCTCCGCAGATTAGATATCCGGATTGCTATGGAATTGATATGTCCAGAATGGGCGAGTTTGTAGCGTTTGAAGCAGCTATTAATTTATTGCGAGAAACGGGGCAGGAGCACATTATTAAATCTACCTACCAAAAATGCGTGGCTACGCAATATTTAGATAAGGAAGAAGTAGAGAATTATGTTCAGGCAATTTATGCGCCTTTCACAGATGAACAAATCTCCGCTAAAATTGCTCAAATTATTACTCCTAAAGAAGTTAAAGCAGAAGTAGTAGTGATTTATCAAACCTTAGAAAACCTTCACAAATCTTGTCCTAATCATTTAGGCGACTGGTATTTTTCCGGTAATTACCCAACAGGAGGCGGAAATAAAGTAGTGAACAAAGCCTTTATGAACTGGGTTGAAGGGAAGAATCAGAGAGCGTATTAGTAATTAGTATTTAGTAATTAGTATTTAGTACTTAGGAAATTCTAAATCAAAGAATGACCAATCATGAGATTGTAGATTAGCCGGAATGCGAATATAATAATGAGTATTCCGGCTACTTTATTCAATCTGGAAATCGTTACTTCCTTAATTCTGTAACGCAATTTATTAGCATAATACGCTTTGGTTACATCCATGCTAAACTGGGTCAGCAAAATCGCCGAATAAAAAGGAATAATGTTTTCGGCTTTAAATTCTCCGGCTACACTAATCACCCCGCTGGTAACACTTATCCAGTAAAGTAAAATTGCCGGGTTGAATATGCACATAAAGAAGCCTTTCAATAAATAGCCTGTGTTGTGTCTTTTAGAAGTGGAATTTTCGTAATTGATTTTTACCTTCTTAAAAAGATAATAAATACCTATTGATAGAAGAATTACGCTTCCGGTTACACCTATTGGAACGCGGTATTTATTCTCCAATGCCAGAAAACTGGAACCGAACAAGGTAAGTGCTACATAAAATATGTCGCTAATTAAAACACCTCCGGCAAGAGATACACCAGCGTAAAAGCCTTTTTCGATACTGGTTTTAATTAAAGCGAAAAAAACGGGACCGGTTAAAAAGGAGAGGACAAGTCCTAACCCAATTCCCGATACAATAGATTCGAGCATGTATTAACAATTAATTACTGCATTTGCGAATATGCAATTTAAAGCTAAAAAATCAATGGCTTTTATCTTTCAATCTATAAAAACATCAAAATTTTAGCTTGTATCAATTATTTCAATTATGTTAGAGTTAGTTTTTAATTAACCTAATTATATAATGAAACCTAACTCGCAAAAAAGTAATTCGTCTGCATTGTACACTTTAATTAGTGTGTTTTTTTTCTGGGGCTTTGTGGCCGCCAGTAACGGAATTTTTATTCCTTTTTGTAAAACGCATTTTAGCTTAACTCAGTTCGAATCACAATTAATAGATTTTACTTTTTATGGAGGGTATTTTATCGGATCATTAGTGCTGTTTTATGCCTCTAAAATCAGTAAAGTAGATATTCTAAATAAGATGGGTTATAAAAATGGTATTGTTCTCGGTCTCGTAATTTCTGCGGCCGGAGCGTTATCTATGATTCCTTCTATAGAGTCAGGTTCTTTTGCATTTATTTTAACTTCGTTCTTTTTCATTGCGATAGGATTTTCATTACAGCAAACTGCTGCCAACCCTTTCGCGGTAGCATTAGGAACTCCGGAAACGGGTTCTCACAGATTAAATCTGGCGGGTGGAGTAAATAATTTCGGTACTTTATTAGGTCCGATTGTAGTGAGTATTATCCTTTTCGGGACGGC
>JBDTLL010000168.1:0-5401 GCA_039934815.1 Daejeonella sp.
GCAACAGAATTAGTGTCGAATTACCAAAGTCCGGCCAACGAATTTCAAAGCAGCAAAATCACTTTCAAGTTTAGCATTAACGGGAAAGACAATGAAATGAGCTCGGGCACAGATCATCAGTTTAACTTATTACCAGGAATCACAGAAACTCCTTTGATAAAATTTGGTGAGCATTTAAAAGCCGAAAAAACTACGACCACACCTTATCTAAAACCGGATATGCGTTTAAAGATCCGCCTGGATATGCGGGAAATTTTAAATGATTTTAAAAGCAAAGGTTTTTATACAACGTTTAAAGGCGACAAGATTTTTAAAGAAGATTTTAAAGGTGTTTATGTTGCCGGTGGAACAGCACCGTTAAGCTGGGATTTTGACAATCTGGTAAACCATTCAGATCTGGAATTGAAAGATCCGGACAAGGATGGTATTTATGAAACAACACTGGTTTTTAATGCCCAAAAAGATCAGAAACAAACAGATGCCAGCTGGAAATTAAAACTGAATACTTCAGCCTTTCCCCAATACAAATCAAACTTTTTGCTGAGTGATGCCATTTATAACATGAGTTTAGAAGAAATGATGAAAGCCGTGGAGCCCGACAGTACTTTCCGAACCGGAAAAGAATGGGCGGGCGTTTGGACACGCGACATCAGTTATAGCATTATTCTTTCTATGGCTTATTTGCAGCCTAAAGTTGCCATGAACAGTTTGATGCGCAAGGTAAACAGCAACAATCGCATTATTCAGGATACCGGAACGGGCGGCGCATACCCCGTTTCTACAGACCGTATGATCTGGGCGGTTGCCGCCTGGGAAATTTATAAAGCAACCGGAGATCAAACCTGGCTGGAACAATCCTACCAAATAATAAAAAACTCAATTGAAGATGATTTGCAAAACGCCTATGACTTAAAAACCGGAATGATGCGTGGCGAATCTTCTTTTCTGGATTGGCGTGAACAAACCTACCCCAAATGGATGCAACCTGCAGATATCTATATGAGCGAAAATCTGGGAACAAATGCAGTTCATTTTCAGGCAAATAAAGTTCTTGCCGAAATGGCAACACTGCTTAATATTCCGGATGTGGCAAATCAGCATCGTAAAATTGCCGACCGGATTAGAAAAGGTATGAATGAAACACTTTGGTTAAAAGACAAAGGATATTATGCGCAATTTCTTTACGGAAGAAATTTCCCAATCACTTCTCCCCGATCTGAGGCTTTAGGTGAAGCATTATCTGTTTTGTTTGATGTTGCAAACTCGGATCAAAGTAAATCTGTAATCAGCAAAACTCCGGTTACGGCATTCGGCATTTCCTGTATTTATCCTCAAATTCCCAATATACCGCCGTACCATAACAATGCGGTTTGGCCTTTTGTACAATCTTACTGGGCATTAGCTTCCGCGAAAGCGAATAACGAAGCGCAGGTAATGGAATCAATTGCAGCAATCTATCGCCCTGCGGCATTATTCTTAACAAACAAAGAAAACTTTGTTGCCGATAACGGCGATTTTGCAGGCACGCAAATCAATTCCAGCAATATGCTTTGGAGCTTATCCGGAAGTTTAAGTATGATCCATAAATTGATTTTTGGTATCGAATTTACTACAACGGGATTATTATTCCATCCGTTTGTTCCGCAGGCAATGAAGGGCGACAGAACTCTGAGTAACTTTAAATATCGCAATGCGATTTTAAATATTGAAATGGAAGGTTATGGAAATACAATTAAAGAATTTAGTCTTGACGGAAAAAAACAATCTGAGCATTTTATTCATGCCGCATTAAAAGGAACGCACAAAATCAAAATAGAGCTTTCTAATAATTTAAACTCCGATACCGGAATAAATAAAGTGGCCAATTATTTTAGTCCTGCGGCGCCAATTGCCTCTTATTCTGCAGGTAGTATCTGGTGGAAACCGGTTGAGAATGCGGTGAAATATCAGATCCTGAAAAATGGAAAAATCAGCGAAAGCACAACAGAAACTAAACTGAAAGTTTCTGATAAGGATCATGCAGAATACCAGGTTATAGCAATTGATGCCAACAATGTGGAATCTTTTGCCAGCGAACCGGTTTGGGTGATGAATAAAAATCTGATGTCTGTTTATCAAGCGGAAAGATCAAATCCGAAATCTGATAAATCTTATAAAGGCTTTTCGGGATTGGGATTCGTAGAAATAAGCAAAAGCAAAAACACATCTCTTAAGTTTCCGGTTACAATAACACAATCAGGAAATTACGCTATAGATTTTCAGTATGCCAACGGCAACGGGCCAACAAATACGAACAATAAATGTGCTATTCGCAGTTTAACTGACAATGAAAAAGAATTAGGAACCATCGTGTTGCCACAGCGAGGCAATGATGTGTGGAGCGATTGGGGATACAGCAATCAATTGCATGTTTATCTTAAAAAGGGAAAACATACGTTGAATTTAACTTTCGAGCCTGCCAATGAAAACATGAATATGGAGGTAAATCAGGCGATGATAGATTATATGAGACTGATCAAATTAAAAGATTAATACAGCAATGGGCATTAAAATTAACATACTTTCTCTCGCTGTAAGCGATTTCAAAAGGTCGCTAAACTTCTATCGTGAAGGTTTAGGTTTGGGTTCATTAGGATTATTGCCCGGCTCAGATCATGTTTCCTTCGACCTGCAGGACGGACTTTCCCTGGTTTTGTATCAGCGAAGCGAAATTGCAAAACTTACGTTGGATCCAAACCTAAATCCTTCGCCAAACGAATTAATTCTGAGTTACGCTGCCGCGGATAAAAACGAAATTGACAGCATTTTAGCTAAAGTTGAAAATTTTGGAGGTCAGCTTTTGCAGGATAAACCCAATGAAGAAGACTGGGGTTATTCAGGTTATTTTAAAGATCCGGACGGACATGTCTGGGAAATTATGTGGATTAAAAAACAGGATTCATAGTCTAAAAATCACTTATTTAAGTATTTAAAAGGCATATTTTATATTTTGAATTACTGATTTTGAAAAACCAAAATCCTAAATCAAATTTCCGTACTTTTGCGCCCAAATGATTGCGATAAATAACCTCACGTTCGAGATTGGTGCAAGGGCATTATACGACGAAGCGAACTGGCACATAAAACCCGGAGAAAAAATTGGACTAATTGGCGCCAACGGAACCGGAAAAACCACACTTTTAAAGATTATAGTTGGAGATTATTCTGCCACAAGCGGAACAATTTCTATGGCAAAGGACCTGAAAATGGGCTACCTGAACCAGGATTTACTTTCTTATCAGTCTGATAAAAGTATTTTGCATGTGGCCATGGAAGCTTTTGAGCGCCAGAACCAACTGCATACAGAAATTGAAGCCATCCTTAAAAAGATGGAAACTGAATATACCGACGACCTGATCAATAAACTTAGCGACAAACAGATTGAGTTTGAAGCTTTGGACGGTTACAGTATTGAATACCGTGCCCACGAAATTATGGCTGGTTTGGGATTCAGCGAAGCAGATACACACCGTACCCTTTCCGAATTTTCCGGAGGCTGGAGAATGCGTGTAATGCTTGCCCGGATTTTACTTCAAAATCCGGATATTTTATTGCTGGATGAGCCGACCAACCACCTGGATTTACCTTCTATCAAATGGCTGGAAACCTATTTACAGGCATTTGAAGGTGCAATTATAATTGTTTCTCACGATAGATACTTTTTGGATCGCGTTGTTAAAAAAATTGTAGAATCCCGCAAAGGAAAATTAATTCCTTACGCCGGAAACTACACCTTCTATGTGGAAGAAAAAGGTTTACGAAGTGAAATTCAAAGCGGTCAGTTTAAAAATCAGCAGGCAAAAATTAAGCAGGAAGAAAAACTGATTGAACGTTTCAGGGCCAAAGCCAGTAAAGCGAAAATGGCTCAATCCAGGATTAAGGCTTTGGATAAAATGGAGCGTGTGGAAGACGTGGATAACGAAAATCCGGAAGTGAATTTCAGTTTTAAATTCAGCAAACCTTCCGGTCGGCATGTGGTACGAATTGAAGATCTTACCAAAGCTTACCCCGGCGTTCCAATTCTGAAGAATGCAACCGCAACTATCGAAAAAGGTGATAAAATTGCCTTGATTGGTGCCAACGGTCGTGGTAAATCTACTTTATTACGGATCATCGCGGGAGCAGATAAAAACTTTGAAGGCAGTTGTGAAACAGGACATAATGTAACACAAACATTCTTTGCGCAACATCAGCTGGAAGCATTGCACATGGATAATGAAATTATCCGCGAGCTGCAGGCATTTGCTCCAAAACATACTGAAACTGAGTTACGCTCTATTTTGGGTTGTTTCCTATTTACAGGCGACGATGTTTTTAAAAAGATCAAAGTATTGTCCGGTGGAGAAAAATCACGTGTGGCCTTAGCCAAGGCCTTAACATCTGATGCAAACTTCCTGGTATTGGATGAGCCTACCAACCACCTGGATATTGCTTCGGTAAATATTCTGATCCAATCTATTCAGCAATATGAAGGAACTTGTATCATCGTTTCGCACGATAGATACATGCTGGATAATGTGGCTAACAAGATCTGGTTTATTGAAGATCAGGAGATAAAAGAATATCCGGGTACGTATGCCGAGTATGAAGTTTGGAATTCTAAACGTGTTTATGTTCCTAAAAAAATAGAAGACACGCCGAAGAAGGTCGAGAAAAAGGTTGAAGAGAAACCTAAACCCGCCACTCAGGATAAAACAAATGAGCTGAAAAAACTTAACCAGACTTTGCAAAAGCTTGAAGAAGATATTGCAGAGCAGGAAAAACAGGTAAAAGCTGCTGAAGAAGATCTGGCTAAAGAAGAAATTTACAGCGATCCGGAAAAGTTATCTGAAGCAAATAGAAAGTATCAGCAATTGAGTCCGCGGTTGTTAAAAGCGCAGGCAGAATGGGAACGTTTGGCTGAAGAAATAATGGAACTGGAAGAGAAATAAAGCCATCCCCGAAAGGGAACTAAAAAATAATATATTTGTTAAAGCACGACTTCGGTTGTGCTTTATTTGTTAATAACCGTTTCTGTAGATAAAATTTAAAAATCCGGACATGAAAAAACTACTTTCCTGCTTCTTAGTTCTAAGTTTTATTTCATGTTCTGCACAAAAAAATCCGAAAACAAAAAGAGTCGTCAGCACGGTTCCGCAACAACAGATTCGGTATGAGGATTTCACTTATATCCCGGAAATTAAAACCGTGGAATTTTATAATGAGATAAAAGAGCAGTCTATTCCGGTTTATATCCTGGGAAGTACAGAGAATCTTTTATTTGCGTTTGATGATTTGCGAGCGGGCAACAGAAACATTTCCTACACCATTGAACATTGTGATTTTGACTGGAAAAGCAGCAGGCTTTCGCCGATTGATTACC
>JBDTLL010000169.1:0-5393 GCA_039934815.1 Daejeonella sp.
GGAGTTGCTCCGGTAGTATACGTACCAGCAGCCTGACTTGTTCCTAAATTTAATGTTGCTCCAACTGTAAAGGTTTGCGTACCGGCGGTCAATGTTCCGGCCGTACTAGTAGTGAAAGCATCTATTGTCATTGTATTTCCACCCGATGTAAGGGAAACTGCCGATCCAGGTAAAGTAATTGCATAAGTAGATGTTCCAGAACCGGTAACTGTAAAAGAAGCCGCAGAGATTGTTCCTGCAGCAGCAGGTAAAGTAACACCACCAGTTTTAGTACGTGTTCCGGTTGCAGATAAAACAACAGTTCCGGCTGTTGCGTTAGTAGCAATATTACCGAAGTTCATATCAATTGTTTTTGAAATTGCTATTGGCGTAATAATCGTAGCAGTTGCACTTGCAGTTGCAGACTGTGCGAATGTATTAGCAGTAAATCCAATAACCGCAAGAGCTAGTAAGTAAATTTTTTTCATTTTATTCTTTTTTAATTTTTAAGGTTCGCATTGCAGTATACAATCTTGTATCCCAATTAATAAAAAATTAAAAAATAACGCTAAGTGACTGAATATCATGAGAATAATAAAAGGTTACACAAAAGTGTAAATATTACACAGTTGCATACAGTGCAAAATATTCCCCAAAGCGGGATTTAAAGCCTCAGCAAGTACAAAAACGGGGAATTAGAAAAAACAGAAAGTGAGAAATAGTGTGAAACTATGCAGGCGTGTTTATCGCTTTCCATAGCATATCTTTCAATTCCGTTAATCCCTTCTGAGCAACAGAAGAAATAAAGATATATGGAACAGAAGGAGGCAAATCTTTCTTCATTTCATTGGTTAATTCTTCGTCCAGCATATCAGATTTACTGATGGCTAAAACCCGGGGCTTCTGCATCAGTTCCGGATTATAATCCTGAAGCTCATTTAGTAATATCTGATATTCTTCATTTATAGTTCGGCTTGTATCGGCAGGTACCAAAAACAATAAAACCGAATTACGCTCAATATGTCTTAAAAATCGAATACCTAAGCCTTTTCCCTTGGATGCCCCTTCAATAATCCCTGGAATATCCGCCATCACAAAAGATTTGTTATCCCGATAGGCAACAATACCCAAATTGGGAACCAGAGTTGTAAACGCATAATCGGCAATTTCCGGCTTTGCGGCCGATACCACAGAAAGCAATGTTGACTTTCCGGCATTCGGGAAACCTACCAAACCCACATCTGCGAGGATTTTTAGTTCAAGGATCATCCATTGCTCCTGCCCTGGCTCTCCCGGCTGCGAATAACGGGGTGTTTGTGCAGTTGAGGTTTTAAAGTGCCAGTTTCCTAAACCACCGCGACCACCCGGAGTTAGAATTTTGGTTTCGCCATCTGTTGTGATCTCAAATAAAACTTCTCCCGTTTCGGCGTTGCGGGCAATAGTTCCTAAGGGGACTTCCAATACATCGTCTTTCCCCATACGTCCGGAAGATTTTCCGCTGGAACCCGGGAATCCGTTTTCGGCAATAACGTGCTTACGATATTTAAGATGCAGAAGCGTCCAAAGCTGACTATTACCTTTTAATATCACGTGTCCGCCACGTCCACCATCGCCTCCATCGGGACCACCTTTTGATGTCAGAATATCTCTGTGAAGATGAGATGAACCCGAGCCTCCGTGACCGGAACGGCAACAAATTTTAACATAATCAACGAAATTAGAACCCTGAGACATAACTGCAAGTTTATAGATACCGGAATAAAGATAAAATTATCCGATAGAAGAATTTAAATAGAAAGGAAATTAATTGATTTCCGGCAAGTGGAAATTACAGATCGTTTACAACGCGGCACATAGAAGCAAATATTTCGTCTATGCTTCCCATACCTGTTATGCTGCAAAACTTATCCTGAGTTTTATAGTAATTTGCTACCGGAGCAGTTTTATTATTGTACTCTTCAATACGCTTGCTAATCACTTCCAAATTGGCATCATCCGGGCGACCGGAATCTTTACCGCGTAGTAATAAACGATTTTCTAATTCGTCTTTGCTAACTTCTAAAGCAATCATACATGAGATTTCAGAATTTTTAGACTCTAACAATCCATCTAAAGCCTCTGCCTGCGCAACTGTTCTTGGGAAACCATCGAAAATAAAACCAGCAGCTTCCTTATTAGAATCCAGCTTATTGCTAATCATTCCAATAACAACTTCATCAGGAACCAACATTCCCTGATCCATTAATTTTTTTGCTTCGATACCCAGCTGAGTTCCCTGAGTAATTTCATATCTAAGAATATCACCGGTAGATAAATGAACTAACTTATACTTATCAATCAGTTTTTGTGACTGTGTTCCTTTACCGGCACCCGGAGGGCCAAACAATACTAAGTTCAGCATTCGAAAAGTTCTTAAATGTTTCTGTCGATAGTGTTGTGGCGACCAATATTAAGAAGCCATAAATTTTAAAAAGCCTTTCCGAAATGGACGAAAAGGCTTTTTGTGCATTTGTGCACCTGAAGGGAGTCGAACCCCTAACCTCCTGATCCGTAGTCAGGTGCTCTATCCAATTAAGCTACAGGTGCCTTTGTAAACGGAATGCAAAGTTAGTCTTTTTGATGAAATGTAAAAATCAAAAGTCAAAAAAAACAAAATTTTAAACACATATTTTGCATCTGTTTAATTTCTAAGCGTTTACACGATCAACTTTTTCTGTTTTGCAATTGCTTGTCTACTATAGCAAGACCTTCTTTAAACGAACGTGGACGATATCCCAGATCATTCATCGTTTTATCAAGGTTAAAACCTGTTCGCCTCGGGCGCTTAGCATCCTGATTTAAACTTTCTGATGTGATTGGGTTAATAAGCGCTTTGTTCAATTTCCAGTAATCCGCCACATTTTCTACAAGCTCTATAATACTCATCATATCCTTTCCGGAAGCATTGTAAATTCCCTGCGCTTTTTTCTTTGCAGCTAAAATGCAGCAGTTGGCCAAATCTTCGGCCAGCGTAGGCATACGCCACTGATCATTTACCACATTTATCGGATCGCCTTTTTCTAAAGCAGACTTTGCCCACAGAACAATATTGCTACGGCTCATATCATTTACAATACCATATACTATTATGGTTCTTAAAATAGACCAGGAACATGTTGAATTTTGAATCAACTTTTCAGCTTCCAGCTTGGTTGCGCCGTAGTAACTTAAAGGATGAGGTTCATCGTTTTCAGTATAGGGACCGCTTTCGCCATCAAAAATAAAATCTGTAGATAAATGAATTAAATGAATACCTGACCGTTCACAAACCTGAATCAGGTTTTTAACCGCTTCCACATTCAAATCCCAACACTTTTGCTTTTCCTTTTCGCAAACATCCACATTGGTCATTGCCGCGGTATTGATAATTATATCGGGTTTAAATTCATCTATCACGGCGTTAACATCTTCAGCATCGCAAATATCCATCGATGCGTATTTATATTTACCCGGAAAAGGGAATCGGTCTGCGCCGATTGACGTAGCTATCAATTCTATTTCAGGATCGGTTATACAAGCCTCGGTTAGCTTTTGACCCAAAAGGCCATTACTGCCTGTCAGCAAAATTCTTTTCATTCTCCAAAGAACTTATATTATCAGATAGCAAACAAAAAATTAAAGAAAATTGGAAAGATTTTTATTTTGAAAAATTAATCCCTTTTGTTTTCGTGGGATTTTATGGAGAGCAGAAAAATAACGGTGGACGCCAAAACGTAGATAAACCCAAGTCCGGAGAATATTTTATCAGAGATTTTCATGTTGCCGGAATTTTAGCGACTGCGAAAATTGAATATACAAAAAAGGACCGGCAAAACCGGTCCTTTCAATTGATTGGCTATTTAATTAACCATTATTTTTACTACTGCTTCTTGTGATAGCAACGATGATCACAATGAAGATAGCTACACCTACAGCCCATACCCATGGTTGACCGTACCATACACTACCACCATCTGTACTGATGTCTACATCTACTTTCTCAGGTGCATCTTGTGCAAATGTTGCTACCGAAGCAAATAAAGAAGTTAAAAACACTGCTAAAGCCATGAAATATCTTTCTGGCGCATTCATTTTTTTAAGGTTTGTTGTACTTTTCATAATATTGGTTTTAATTGATTCTTAATTAAATTTACACAAACATTACAAATATGCTGCCGATTTATTTTTTGCGTTTTAAACGACTAAAAAACTATATAATAAGGTTGTAAAAAGCGACATTATGAACCAAAGAAAAATCTTTTCAATAAGTGTTTGATTTTCGGGGATAAAGAGTATTTTTGCAAACCAAAAAAGAGCGCCCATATTGGGCGTAAATAGTTGATTTAATTAAGTTTTACCAAAATTTATATGCCAAACACTGGAAAAATAGCACAGATCATCGGACCGGTTGTGGACGTTAGCTTTGCTGATGAAGCCCATTTACCAAAAATTTATGATGCCCTGGAAATTGTTAAAGAAAATGGACAGAAAATTATTTTAGAAGTTCAGCAACACCTTGGTGAAGATCGTGTTCGTGCTATAGCAATGGACTCTACAGATGGCCTGGTACGTGGAATGAGTGTTCTTGACACAGGTTCTGCTATCAAAATGCCTGTAGGAGAAAAAATTAAAGGACGTTTATTTAATGTGGTTGGTCAGGCAATTGACGGTATTGGTGCTGTTGATAATTCTGATGGTTATCCTATCCACAATACACCTCCAAAATTTGATGAGCTTTCTACAGATACTGAGGTTTTATTTACAGGTATTAAGGTTATCGATTTATTAGAGCCTTATGCTAAAGGTGGTAAAATCGGATTGTTTGGTGGTGCTGGTGTAGGTAAAACGGTATTAATCATGGAATTGGTAAACAACATCGCGAAAGCATACGCAGGTTTATCTGTATTTGCCGGTGTTGGTGAGCGTACCCGTGAAGGAAACGACTTATTGCGTGAATTTATTGAATCCGGAGTTATTAACTATGGTGATGCATTTAAGCATTCTATGGAAAATGGCGGCTGGGATTTAAGTGTAGTAGATAAAGAAACTTTAAAAGACTCTAAAGCAACACTTGTTTTCGGACAAATGAATGAGCCTCCTGGTGCACGTGCACGTGTTGCCTTATCAGGATTAACAGTTGCTGAATATTTCCGTGACGGTGATGGTGAAGGACAGGGAAAAGATATTCTTTTCTTCGTTGATAACATTTTCCGTTTCACTCAGGCAGGTTCAGAAGTATCGGCTTTATTAGGTCGTATGCCATCTGCGGTAGGTTACCAACCAACTCTTGCAACAGAGATGGGATTAATGCAGGAGCGTATTACATCAACAAAACGTGGTTCAATTACATCTGTACAGGCGGTTTACGTTCCTGCGGATGATTTAACTGACCCGGC
>JBDTLL010000170.1:0-5327 GCA_039934815.1 Daejeonella sp.
TACTTCGCCTGATCTGTTGTATTTCTCACCAAGCTTATTCCTGTAAAGAAAAAGATTGCACCCAATATTGCAAATACAATTAAAGATTTTGCGGCTTCAGAATTTTGTACAAAACCGATAGCGGCGTAGATCAATCCTACAATTCCCAGAATAGTTAAGATCAGTCCGAAAGTACGTTTTAAGTTCATAGTTGATAATTTCCTTAGCGTTTGCAAATTGCTTGCCAAGCTTAAATTTCGGGATAAAACCTAATTTTTCATAATCAGAAACACTCCGGAAATTAATAGAATGGCACCCAAAAAGCGCATCAGATTAAAGGAATGCTGCACAAAGCCCAGCAAACCGTAGTGATCTAAGAAAAGGGCAAACAGTATTTGACCCGCTACAATAAAGCCTGCTGTGTTAGCCGCACCAATTCTTGGCGCTACCAAAATTACTCCGGTAACATACACAGCGCCTATAATTCCACCGGTCCATTTATGCCATGCCATTCCCGAAAGACTTGACAGGCCAGAAAAACTCTGGCGGTCAAATAAAAGAATGTAAATCATGAGGGCAAATGTTCCAACAAGGAAAGAAATCAATGCTGCCATAACCGGATTGCCAAGCACCGTTCTTAACTGAGAATTGATTCCGGCCTGAGTAGCTAAAATAATTCCCGCAAGGATGGCCATAAAATAAAATGGAACGGTATTCATTTTTATATATTTGGCCGCAAATGTAAGCAAAGGATTTATGGAATAATGCTTGCTTAATTAACATCGAATTTAAAATATCATTATTGGAAATAGTTAGATATACAATACTCGCATTAGGTTATTTAGTAATTATCATTTCATTTATCCCACTTATCAGGAAAGATTATTGGTTTTTTAGGGTATTTGAATACCCGAGAATACAGAAGCTTTGCCTGAACGTTATTCTGCTGGCAGCTTTTGTGGCTCTTTTTGAACCGGTAACAATTTACGACAAGTTATTTTTAAGCCTTCTGTCGTTAAACTTAGTTTATCTTTTTTATCAGGTAGCACCTTTTACATTTTTTGGTCCTAAGCAGTTATTGAAACTCAATACTGAAATACCTAAAAAACAAATTGGTTTATTTATTGGAAATGTTCTGCAGTTTAATAGAAATGCAGAAGAATATCTTAAATGCGTTTTATCTAAAGATCCAGATCTGATTATGCTGGTTGAAACCGATAATTGGTGGGCAGATCAGGTTTCATCGCTTAAAAAAACGTATCCTTACCATGTTTTGGTTCCGATGGAAAACACCTACGGAATGCTGGTCTATTCTAGATTTGAGTTGATTGATCCCAAAGTTAAGCACCTGGTTGAAGGTGAAATTCCCTCTGTACACTCTCATATTAAGTTGCCTTCCGGCGATGTTATAAGCTTTCACGGCCTTCATCCCGAACCTCCCGTTCCGAGTGAAAATCCGCGTTCCACAGAACGTGATAAAGAAATTTTGATGGTTGCTAAAGCTGTACGCAGAGAAAAAATGCCATCAATTGTTGCCGGAGATTTGAACGATGTTGCCTGGAGTTACACTACAGAACTGTTTTCTAAAACCAGCGGATTGCTGGATCCCCGAAAAGGAAGAGGCTTTTTTAACACATTCCACGCAAAACATTTATTTCTTAGATTCCCGCTTGATCATGTTTTCTGTTCCAATGATTTTACGTTAGTAGATATTAAAAGAATGCCCAATTGCGGATCAGATCATTTCCCCATGTTTATTAAACTGCAATATTCTCCGGCGGCAAAAAAAGTTCAGAAAGAACCACGTCCGGATAAAGAAGATCAGGAAATGGCAGATGAAAAAATTAATAAACCCACCTGATTAATATTTATTTTTAGTTACAGTAAAGAAAGTCTTGATTATATCTTTTTTTGTTTAATAAAAAACGCTAACTTTCTTATAACCAATCCATAAATTGAAAGGAGTTTAATTATGGGAAAAGTTAGAAACATTTTGCTCTCAAAAACAAGCTCTACCATTTCTGTCTCCCCGGACAGTACAGTTTTTGAAGCTCTTGAAGTAATGGTAGATAAAAACATTGGTGCATTAATGGTTATGGAGCAGGAGAAATTCGTCGGAATTTTTACCGAAAGGGATTATGCCCGCAAAGTAATTTTAAAAGGCAAAGCTTCAAAAGAAACCCGAATTCGGGAAATCATGACCGAAGATCCGGTTACCGTTAACCCGGATAACACTATTGAAGAGTGCATGCGCATAATGACCAATAAATATATCCGGCACCTTCCTGTGCTGGAGAATGAAAAATTAATTGGCATCATTTCTATCGGTGACGTTGTTCGATACATTATCGATGAACAAAAGTTTATAATAGAAAACCTGGAACATTATATAACCGGAACCTAAACCTTCCGACCAGAAATTTCCCGGAATTACCTGTTGCAATTTATTTTGTTGTTAGATCTGAATTGGTTTAAAAATAAGAATACTTATGATTGACCCGAACACGTCTCAAACACCACTATGGCCTTTTCTGATATATACGGCCTTCGTAATTATTCTCCTTACTATAATATTAAGCTTGTCTTATTTTTTAGGACAAAGGCATAATGAGCGTGCAACTTCAGAACCTTATGAAAGTGGAATTTTAGAAACTGGTTCGGCACGGCTCCGTTTTTCTGCTCAGTTTTATCTGGTAGCTATGATGTTTGTAATTTTCGACATCGAAGTAGTTTTTATTGTACTCTGGGCATTAGCCTTCAACGAATTAGGTTGGCCGGGTTATCTCGGCATTTTTGTTTTTATAGGTTTGCTGGTCGCGGTTTTAATTTACGAATGGAGTATTGGCGCATTAGATTTCGGCCCCAGCGGGAAAAAAATATTAAAGGCTTACAGAAAAATCAAATCGGAAGCCAATATCAGTTAGCAGAATTAAATTTAATCCTACATACATGAAATGGTGGTTAAGTAATCCCTCAGAACCGGTAAACAGCTTAAAAGGAACAGGTTCTTTTGAAGAATCTGTGCAACAAAGCGTGATGTTAACCACGGTTCAGGATTTACTGGCCTGGGGAAGAAAAAATTCTATGTGGCCTTTTCACTTTGGCTTATCATGTTGCTTTGTAGAAATGGCCACAAGCCTCACCAGCAAATATGATGTTGCTCGTTTTGGTGCCGAAGTTATTCGCGGAACTCCCCGCGAAGCGGATGTAATGGTTATTGCCGGAACCGTTTTTGTTAAAATGGCACCAATCATTAAACGCCTTCATGAACAAATGATGGAACCCAAATGGGTTATTTCCATGGGTTCTTGTGCCAATTCAGGTGGAATGTATGATATCTACAGCGTTGTTCAGGGTGTAGATAAATTTTTGCCCGTAGATGTTTACGTACCCGGATGCCCACCACGACCGGATGCATTTATGCATGGATTAATGCTGCTTGCCGCATCAGTTGGAAAAGAACAGCGGCCTTTAAGTTGGGCAATTGGTCCGCAGGGAGTTATTAAACCAGAGAAAATTTCAATGAAAGAAGAGAAAAGGGAAGAGCGGAAAAACAATACTAATTTCCAAACTCCCGACCATATATAAGTCTGCCGGAAACTGTTCCGGATAAAATTTATAGCAATGGAAACTGTTACAAGTTTAACAGAAAACCTGGTTTCCCGCTTTGGAGAAACATCTGTTTCAAAACAGTCTACTGTAGATGAGATTGAAACCGTATGGATTTCTCCGGAGCATATCATTGCTGTGCTCTGTTTCCTCAAAAATCAGGCTGATCCAAATTATAAATTCCTGTACGATCTGTGTGCCATAGATGAACGAAACAAACCAGAGCGCCGGATTTCGAAAACACATGACTTCACTATCGTATATCATCTTCTCTCTTTCTCAGAAAATAAATTTATTCGCTTAAAAGTTGCCCTTTACGGCGATTATCCCAGCATTTCATCAATTACGGGTTTGTGGGAGAATGCCAATTGGTATGAGCGGGAGGTATTTGACATGTTCGGTATTAAATTCACCGGACATCCAAACCTGAGAAGAATTTTAATGCCATTAACATGGGAAGGGCATCCCTTGCGAAAAGAACATCCCGCAAGGGCAACAGAAATGGGCCCATTTAGGTTATGGGACGAAAAGCAAGATCGGGAGCAAAAATCACTTCAATTTAAACCGGAGGAATGGGGATTAAAAAGGCATAGCGATGACGCCGATTTTATGTTTCTAAACCTCGGTCCGCAACACCCCGGCACACACGGCGTTCTGCGAATAATTCTGCAACTGGATGGAGAAGATATTGTTGATGCCGTTCCGGATATTGGCTTTCATCATCGCGGAGCAGAGAAAATGGGCGAACGCCAGTCGTGGCATACGTACATTCCCTATACAGACCGCGTGGATTATTTGGGCGGCGTAATGAACAATCTGGCGTATTTGCTCGCGGTAGAAAAACTGGCCGGAATAAATGTTCCCGAAAAGGTAAAAGTGATGCGGGTTATGCTTTGCGAATTCTTCCGTATTGCGAGTCATTTAGTTTGGTACGGAACGTTTGCGCAAGATCTGGGACAGCTTTCTCCCGTGTTCTACATGTTTACCGATCGCGAAAAAATCTTTGATATAGTTGAAGCGATCTGCGGAGCCCGTATGCATCCGAACTGGTTTCGTATTGGCGGCGTTTCGCAGGATTTGCCAAAAGGTTGGGATTCATTGGTTAGCGAATTCGTTTCCTACTTCCCAAAAAGACTGAAAGAATACAGGCAAATGGTTTTGCGCAACAGCATTTTTAAAGCCCGTACCGTTGGAATTGGAATTTACACTACAGAAGAAGCCATAGAATGGGGAGTAACCGGTCCGGGATTGCGTGCCTGCGGAATGGACTGGGATTTTCGTAAAAAACAACCCTATTCCGGATACGAAAATTTTGACTTTGATATACCTGTCGCCCAAAATGGAGATTGTTTTGACCGGGCAATCGTTCGGGTTGAAGAAATGTGGCAAAGTTTAAAAATTATTGATCAATGCCTGAAAAATATGCCTTCGGGAGCTTATAAAGCAGATCATCCGTTAACAACGCCTCCATTAAAAGATTACACAATGCAGGATATTGAAACACTTATCACTCATTTTTTAAATGTGAGCTGGGGTCCGGTAATTCCGCCCGGGGAAGCAATGAGTTGCATTGAAGCCACCAAAGGAGCCAATAGTTATTATTTAACCAGTGACGGAAATACTTCGGCGTACCGTGTACGGATCAGAACTCCGTCTTTCCCGCACATGCAAATGCTTCCGTACATCAGCAAAGGATATACAGTTGCAGACCTGCTTTCCATTTTGGGAAGCATGGATTA
>JBDTLL010000171.1:0-5314 GCA_039934815.1 Daejeonella sp.
TGGATTTCGCTTTACACTGTTTCTGCAGGTTTTTTGGCTGTAATTTCTTTCTGGATAGATCATTATCCTTTTGCTTTCAGAAGCAATAACTGGCTGGAACAATTTCATACCGAATGGATCCCAATATTTGGAATATCATTTCATTTGGCAATAGATGGTTTAAGCTTGCTGATGTTGTCTTTAACTTTCTTTCTCGGCATTCTGGCGGTTTTAACTTCATGGACTGATGTAAAATATCAGGTTGGTTTTTACCATTTTAATTTGCTCTGGATTTTAGCAGGTATTTGTGGCGTATTTATGGCCATGGACCTTTTTCTCTTTTATTTCTTCTGGGAAATAATGCTCATTCCTATGTATTTCCTTATCGGGATTTGGGGCAGCGAAAACCGGCGGTATGCGGCTTACAAATTTTTCATATTTACGCAGGCAAGCGGACTAATCATGTTTCTGGCAATTTTAGTCTTGTATTTTATTCACGGGAAGAATACCGGAAATTATACATTCAACTATTTTGAACTTTTAGGTGCATACCTTCCCGCAAAAATTCAAACAATTTTGATGTTTGGATTTATGATTGCTTTTGTTGTGAAGCTGCCAATCGTTCCCTTTCATTCCTGGCTCCCGGACGCACACAGCGAAGCCCCCACTGCGGGTAGTTTAATTTTGGCAGGTTTGCTTTTAAAAACCGGGGCGTACGGAATATTAAGATTTGTAATTCCGCTCTTTCCATTCGCCGCCAAAGAGTATGCGCCACTATTTATGCTTTTGGGAGTTATCGGGATAATTTACGGGGCCGTGCTGGCTTATTCCCAAACAGATTTAAAAAGGTTGGTTGCTTATACAAGTGTTAGCCATATGGGTTTTGTAATGCTCGGAATTTTTGCGTTCAACTCGCTGGCCTTTCAGGGAGTAATTATGCAGTTGCTTACGCACGCTGTCAGCACGGGTGCCTTATTTATCCTTGCCGGGATGATAAAAGAACGCATGCATACAAGGGATTTAAATCAAATGGGCGGCTTATGGAACAATATGCCAAGAATGGGCGCCATGGCAATGATCTTTGCGATGGCTTCTTTAGGCTTGCCCGGTTTAGGAAATTTTATTGCAGAATTCCTGATTTTGTTGGGAGCTTTTAAAGCGAATATCTGGCTCACCGTTTTTGCAACACTGGGACTCATTTTTTCTGCCATTTACTCATTACGAATTGTAAAAAAAGTATTTCTGGGTCCCGGAAGCAAACATCATAAACTTAAAGACCTTAACTGGCGGGAAATGATGATCATGGGTTCTCTGGCAGTTCCAATAATTTGGTTAGGATTTTTTCCGCAGGTAATTTTTAAAACCGCTGAGGTATCAATCAACAAATTACAATATCATTTGCAGGCTAAAAATCCGGATAAACCGCCCAAAACAAGTTCATTAAAATTAAAAGATAAAAAAAATTCAACTAAGAAAAACGCATTAAGCAATGTCAGCAAGTGATTTTATAGCCTTACTTCCTTTATTGATTCTGGCATTTTCATCTGTGCTGATTATGCTCATTATTGCTATGCGGTTTAGTCACCGGATAGTTCAATTGAGCAGTTTAGTACTGTTTCTGGTGGCTTTCAGTTCGCTTTTTTATATCCGTCAATTAAGTCCATATTTTCTGGAACCCTTGCTCGTTGTCGATGGATTTTCATTGTTTATCATGGGCCTGATCATCTTTTCGAGCTTGGTAGTCAATGTAATTTCCTACATCTATTTCGAAGAAAAAGAGGAAAGTCCCAAAGAATATTATGTCCTGCTATTTCTTTGCACTTTGGGAGCCTGCGTGTTAGCAGTTAGCAAACATTTTATTTCACTTTTTCTGGGTCTGGAAATTTTAACGGTGGGACTATATGCGTTAATGGCTTACTTAAGAGGCAGAAATCACAGCATAGAAGCCGGCATCAAATATCTCATTTTGGCAGCGTTCTCATCTGCATTTCTCCTTTTCGGGATGGCTCTGATCTATATGGAAACCGGAAGTATGGACTTTAGAGAAATCCAAAAAAATTTACAACAAATGGAAGTTTCGGTTCCCGTATTTACAACCGGAATTTCGTTGATGATGGTTGGAATTGGTTTTAAACTAGCGATTGTCCCATTCCATATGTGGACAGCCGATGTATATCAGGGAGCTCCGGCTCCGGTTACGGCTTTTATCGCGACAGCGTCAAAAGGCGGAGTTTTCGCAGTTTTGTATCGCTTTTTCCTCGCGATAGATGGATTTAGTTATAGAAATTTGATTTTAACCCTGGTTTTTATTGCGATAGCATCGATGACGGTGGGAAATTTGCTGGCGCTTAAACAAAAAAATATTAAAAGAATTCTGGCGTATTCATCAATAGCGCATTTAGGTTATTTGCTGGTCGCTTTTATACCCGGGAGCTCATTAAGTCTTTTTGCCCTGAGCTTTTACTTACTTGCTTATATAATTACAACGTTGGCTGCTTTTGGCGTAGTTACTCTACTCTCTGATAAAAATTCGGATGCGGACGACATCCACCAATATAAAGCTCTTTACTGGCGGGACCCCGTTATGGCATTTATATTTAGCACTGCTTTAATTTCCCTGGCGGGGATACCGCTAACAGCGGGATTTATGGGCAAGTTCTATATTTTAGCTGCATCCATTCAGTCAGGATTTTGGTTAATTTCAATTGTACTAATTCTCAGCAGTGTAATTGGTTTATATTACTATTTGCGCATCATAACAATGATGTTCTCCGCAAATAAAAAGAATGAGAAAAAAATAAGAAAAGCACATCCGGCATTTTATGCGGCCAGTATTTTCACCTTGTGTCTACTTACTTTATTTATTGTTTGGTTCGGCATTTACCCAAAAGATCTCATGATGTTCATGCAAAATTTGATTCTGCGTTAAGTTATTCAGAGCGCTCATACTTCATACTCATTTTTGCCACTCGTTCTTCAAGAGTTTCTGTAATTAATTTTTCACGGCTCAGACCGTCCACCAAAATTGGGAAAGCAAATGGCGTGGGCTGCTCACTTTCTGTTATTACAACTTTCAGGGTTTGTATTCGTTGCAAAGCGGCACGTAGACGATATTCTTCCAGCTGAAACTGCAGGGCCTCATGATAAGCCTGACGAATTAAAACATTATCACTTTCATATTCGCTGAATACATCAAAAAGTAACGAAGTTGAAGCCTGAAGATGCCTGCTTTTCATAGCCTTTCCCGGGAAACCGGTAAAAACCAAACCTGCAATATGCGCAATATCGCGGAAACGCCGACGAGCCATTTCTGTTGCATTTAAACTTTGTTGTATATCATCCAGTAAATTCTCGATGGAAAACAAATCATTTTCCAGCGCTTTTTGCAACATCACTTCATCATCTGTAAGAAGTTCAAAACCATAGTCATTCATAGCTATTGAAAAATTTGCTTTCTTTATTTTAGATATCCGATAAGCAAAAAGAGAAGCCATGCCCTCATGAACAAGTCTGCCCTCAAAAGGGTAAAAAAACAGATGATGCCCGTCCCGGGAAGTAAATTTTTCAATCAGAAATTCGGTTTTGCGAGGTATGTGAGAGAGTTTAGACTGTAGTTCGAAAAGCGGCTGCAGAACTTTCACTTCGATATCCTTTTCAACTCCGCGGGCAACCTCATCCAGTTTATCTCTCAGCATAGCTGATAATTGAGAAGATAAAGGCATTCTGCCGCCCATCCAGCTTGGAATAATTCCTTTTGGTTTTGGTGATTTTCGTACAAGCGCAGTCATGTCTTTTACTTTAACCAGCTCCAGACTTCGCCCTGCAAAATGAAAATTATCCCCAATCTTAAGTTTGGATATAAATCCTTCCTCGATAGAACCCAGATAGCCTCCGCTTAGAAATTTTACCCGCATACTCACATCACCAACTATGGTTCCCATACTCAACCTGTGCCGCATGGCCACTTTGCGACTGTTTACCTGATATAAACCATCGGAAATTTCAACTTTCAAAAATTCATCATATTCAGAAAGAGTTTTGCCTCCTTTGGTTATAAATTCGAGAATCTGGTTAAAGTCTTTACGCTCCAAATCCGCATAAGCGTAGGTAGTTTTCAATTCTTTAAATATCGGGTCGGGACGGAAACCGTCTGAAACTGCAAGTGTTACCAGATACTGCATCAACACGTCCATTGCCAATAAAATGGGGTCGCGACTTTCAAAAACGCCTTCTTCCAATGCTTGCTTCAAAGCGGCACCTTCAAGCAATTCCAGCGAATGAGTTGGAACAAACCATGCTTTCGAAGTAGCTCCGGGATGATGGCCGCTCCGACCGGCACGCTGCATAAAACGGGCAACTCCCTTGGGGCTGCCAATTTGTACCACAGAATCTACGGGCCGAAAATCAACGCCCAAATCCAAACTGGAAGTACAAACCACTACTTTCAATAATTCGTTATGGAGCGCATTTTCAACCCAATTCCTAAGTTCGTTGTCAAGCGATCCATGATGCATGGCAATTATTCCGGCATATTCCGGATACTTATCAAGAATAGTCATGTACCAGATCTCGGTCTGGGAGCGTGTATTTGTGAAAATTAGAGTGGTTTTACTTTTTGCAACTATGTCCATCACCTGAGCCAGAAGTTTAATTCCTAAATGCCCGGCCCAGGAAAATTTTTCAATATTTTCCGGAATGACAGATTCGATAACGATCTTTTTATTCAGCTGAGCTTTAATTAATTGGATCTTTGCTTTCGGATAATCTGAGCCAAGCAGCACTTCAGCAGCCTGCTCCAAATTTCCTATGGTTGCAGAAATACCCCATATCTGGACCCCACCCCGACCCTCCCCAAGGGGGAGGGAGTTCTGACCGTCATTAGAATTTTCGCAAAGCGATTTGATTTTTTTTACAACCAACGTGGGATTAGAAAGCACTTCTTTGTTTGTAAATCGAATCACCCGATATCCAAATTCTTTTAAAGCTTCAGTTCTTGATTTATCAGATTCAATCTGATCTATTCCCGAATGATAACCACCATCGACTTCGACAATAATTTTTTGCTCAATACAGATGAAATCAGCAATATAATCTAAAATTGGATGTTGCCTTCTAAACTTAAAACCTGTTTGCTTAGCCCGCAAATTCTGCCACAGCTCATTTTCTGCTTCAGTAGGAGTATGCCTCATTTCTTTCGCATTCGGCAATGAAGTATTCCATCTTTGAGAATCGGTTGTAAAATACCCCGGTAATATATCTCGGTTCTGATCTCCCTCTCCCCCGGAGAGGGCCGGGGAGAGGTTTTTTACTCTCGATAATCCCAGTTCCAGCTGCA
>JBDTLL010000172.1:0-5309 GCA_039934815.1 Daejeonella sp.
CTCATCGGCAGGTTTGCTCCCGCTTCATTTGGAATATAATTTAATAAAGCTTCTACAGTGATATCTCTGTTCTTCTCTAAAACGGCAATTTGCTCTGCTATATTTTTCAACTGCCGCACGTTTCCCGGCCAGCTGTAGTTCATCAACAAGTTTTGTGCTCCTTCATCCAGTTGCACATTCGGACTTCTGTATTTATCTGTAAAATCTGCAATAAACTTGCGGAACAACAAGTAAATATCTTCTTTTCTCTCGCGTAAAGCGGGGATTTTTAACGGAACCGTATTTAACCTGTAATACAAATCCTCCCGAAATTTACCTTCGCGAACAGCATCAAAAACGTCTTTATTGGTGGCTGCAATAACACGAACATTGGTTTTTTGTACTTTAGATGAACCAACCCTGATATATTCTCCGGTTTCTAAAACCCGAAGCAGTCTGGCTTGTGTGCCGATGGGAAGTTCTGCAACTTCATCCAAGAATATAGTTCCACCATCAACAACTTCAAAATAGCCTTTGCGTGCTTCGTGCGCTCCGGTAAATGAACCTTTTTCATGACCAAAAAGCTCAGAATCTATAGTTCCTTCTGGAATTGCCCCGCAGTTTACAGCGATAAAAGGCCCATGTTTTCTGGCGCTTATTGAGTGAATTATATGCGAAAAAACCTCTTTACCACTACCGCTTTCGCCAGTTATTAATACCGAAATATCAGTAGGCGCAACCTGTCTGGCAATATCAATTGCCCTGTTAAGCAACGGTGAATTGCCAATTATTCCAAAACGGTTCTTAATTTCTTGAACGTCCATTATTTATCTTCGAGACTGGAAATTTCGCTATTTGCGGAAACCTCCTACGTTAATTAACTTACTATTTTGCCGATTAAAGTTGCGGGCGTACATCTTTCGATCAATACATTTACGTATTCGCCTGGTTTAAATTGCGAATCTGCCGGAAAAACTACGGTTGTATTCTGATCACTTTTACCTGAAAAATCCTGGTCAGATTTTTTTGAAAAACGATCAATTAACACTTTATAAGTTTGACCAATGCGTTGATTTAATTTGTTGGCGGAACATTCCTGTTGTTTGGCCATTATCTCATTAAATCGCCTTTTCTTTACCTCTTCCGGTATATCATCAGCATATTTTTTTGCCGCTAAAGTTCCGGGGCGCTCAGAATATGTAAACATGTAGGCAAAATCATATTGCACATAATCCATCATACTCAAGGTTTCCTGGTGCTCTTCTTCAGTTTCGCTGCAAAAGCCAATAATAATATCGGTGGAAATTCCGCAACCGGGTAAAATTTTCCTTATTGCGTTTACACGATCTAAATACCATTCCCGTGTATAAGTACGGTTCATCATTTCCAGAATTCGGCTGTTGCCGGATTGTACCGGTAAATGTATGTGCTTGCAAATGTTCTCATACTTCGCCATGGTATGTAAAACTTCGTCGGTAATATCTTTTGGATGTGAAGTAGAAAAACGTACCCGTAAAAGCGGATCTACATTGGCAATCATTTCTAATAAATTAGCAAAGTTGACAACTTCAGTTTTTTCCGTTTCCGGATCAGACCATTTGAACGAATCTACATTCTGACCTAATAAAGTTACTTCGCGGTAGCCCAGATCGAATAACTCTTGTGCTTCTTTAACAATAGATTTTGGATCGCGACTCCGTTCTCTGCCTCTGGTAAAAGGAACTACGCAGAAAGAACACATATTATCGCAACCCCGCATAATAGAAATAAACGCAGAAATTCCATTGGTATTCAACCTAACAGGACTAATATCTGCATAAGTTTCCTCACGGGATAAAAGGACGTTTACAGCTCTGTTTCCTTCGTCAACCTGCCCAATTAAATTAGGCAAATCGCGGTAAGCATCTGGTCCGATAACTAAATCAACCAGTTTTTCTTCTTCTAAAAATTTAGATTTTAAACGCTCGGCCATGCAACCCAAAACACCAATCGTTAATCCCGGATTTTTAACCTTTGCAGCGCTAAATTCTTTCAGTCTGTTACGTACACGCTGTTCTGCGTTGTCGCGAATAGAACACGTGTTAATAAAAATTACATCGGCGTCTTTGTAGTCTGGAGTTGTAGAAAAACCCATGTCCGACATAATAGAAGCAACAATTTCGCTATCAGAAAAATTCATAGCGCAACCGTAACTCTCTATAAAAAGTTTTCTGTTATTAGATCCGGCAGGTGTTTCCAGAACAAGAGCTTCGCCCTGTCTTGATTCATCGTGATCTTTTAAAGAAGCTTGTAAATCCAGCATTTGAAAAAATTTGAGGACACAAAAATACATTATTATTTCACATAATGACAGTTTGTCAGCTAAATTTGAAGTAATAAAACGGTAAAATTAGGTATGTTTAATGCTTAATTATATACTTTGGGCACCGGAGCATTTAGAAATAAAAGATATCAACTACCATTAGTCTGGAAGCGTTTTTTAATTGTACTAATAATTTTAATATCCATTTTATCTGTCTTTGCATTTTACATTAACTTAAAATGGCGGCCTTTTCTTACCAAACAAATTGAAGAAGCAATTTCCACTTCAACCGATAACCTCTATCATATTCATTTCAAAAAAATTAGTGTAAACATATTAACAGGAAGTGCTTCCTTACGGGGAATTCAATTTACACCCGATTTAAAAGTTTATGAGACCTTAATTAAAAAGGGAAAAGCACCCAGGCACTTGTTCAGGATAAGTGTTACAAACCTAAATCTAAATCGCATTAATCCCTGGAAAGTTTATTTTAACAGGGATCTGGATGCGGGCTCAATTGTGATCAACCGTCCAAATGTGGATATGATTTATCGTAAAATTGATACTCCACAAGACACGGTAATGGATAACAGAAGTGCTTATGAACGGCTTTCCAAATATTTGAAATCTATAAAGATTCAGTCAATTGCTTTTCGCGATGCAGATTTTAGGTACATTGATAAAGATGCCAGGCGTGAAAAAATAACGGGTTTGAAAAATCTGAATATCAACATCACGGGTCTGCTTATTGATTCTGCTTCGCAATACGATAAGAGTAAATTTTACTATACCAAGGATATTTCAATACGGCTTCGTGATTATAAATACCAAAGTCCGGATAGTTTATATAATTATTCTTTGCAGGAATTAACGGCATCTACCTCTAAAAAGAGCGCCCGGGTGCTGGGGTTTAGAATTGTTCCCCGCTATTCAGCGATGGCGTTTTCCAAAAAAGCTAAAAAACGTGTTGAACGATTTTCTATCCGGCTTGACGAAGTGTCGTTGGAAAATATCAATTATCGGCTATTCACCAATCAGCGAAAGCTGGTAGCTTCAAAATTGCGGGTTTCTAATAGTGCCGTGTACGTTTTTTTAAATACAGCCATGAAAGCAAGCGACGAGAAAAAGATTGTCAAGTTGCCGCAACAAGCTTTACGCGATTTTAACCTGACGACATTGATTGACACAGTTGAATTGAACAAAATCAGAATCAATTATTCAGAATATAACAAGCAGTCGCAAAGGCGTGGTTCAATCTTTTTTAATGAACTCTCCGGGAAAATTTTAAATGTTACAAATGATTCGACGGCATTAATGAAAAATCATTTCTGCAATGCAGAATTAACCTGTTTATTAATGGCTCGAGGAAGATTTAATTTCAATGTGAATTTTGATCTTACAGATCCGGGATCTGCATTCAACTATAAAGGAAACGTTGGTTTCCTTAAAATGTCTTATCTAAATACAGCGACAAAACCGCTGGCTTTAATTGAAATAGGTGCGGGCGTGGTACGCGAAATGGAATTTTCTGGAACGGGAAATGATCTGGGAAATAACGGCGAACTAATCATTAAATACAACAATTTAAAAATTAAAATTCTCGAAAAAAGCGAAACTAGCTCACGCTTGAAAACGAAAAATTTAGCCACTATGGCTGCAAATATCCTGGTTCTTGAGAGTGAAAATCCTTCGTATGAAGGGAATCTTCGTGTGGGCCGGTATAACTATCAGCGGGGCGAAAATGTCTCTTTTTTCAATATGCTTTGGAAGGGAATTTTTATTGGAATTCAGCAGAGTGTTGGCCTGGATGAAAAAACGCAACGCGAGATAAAACTAAAGCTCGAACAGCTTAAGCGGGAGAAAATTCAGCGGGATAAGCGACGGCTCGACCGGATGATCCGCAAAGAGAAACGAGATAATCGAAAATAAAATCCATTAAAAAAGCCCGGACATGCCGGGCTCGATAATCAATCTTTATTTTTCTTTTACAGGATGTAATTCCATCCAAATTCATCTGGAGTAATTCCGTAGCGAATGTTATTTAATGCTTTTAATACCTTGTTAGAAAATTCACGAGATGAAGGCTCCGGAAGAGTGTAAATTTCATTTTCAAAGCCAATTTCTGCAATATGTGCTACAGTAGCTGCAGTGCCGGCTCCAAAAGCATCCTGTAAAGTTCCGTTTTTGGCTGCGTTTATAACTTCCTCAACAGAAACACGACGTTCTTCCACCTTCATTCCCCAGGAGTTTGCTAACTGCAAAATACTTTTTCTTGTAACTCCGTCCAGAATTGTGTCGCGTGTAGATGGAGTGATTAAAACATTATCAATAATGAACATTACATTCATTGTTCCAGATTCTTCAATGTATGCATGATCTCTGGCGTCTGTCCAGATCAATTGATCAAAACCTTCTTTTTGAGCTTGTTTTGTAGGATACAATGCACGGCCATAATTACCTGCGGTTTTTGCATATCCAACACCACCTTCGGCAGCACGAGCAAAATGAGTTTCTATTTTAACACGAACCGGTTTTGCATAATATACGCCCGATGGTCCGGTAAGAATGATAAATTTATAGTTTTGAGCTGCATGAACACCTAAAACGGCATCGGTGGCAACCATAAACGGACGAATATATAAAGACTGGCCTTCTTTTGAAGGAACCCAATCTTTATCAAGTTCAATAAGCTGAGCCATTCCCTGCATAAATACTTCTTCGGAAATAGTTGGCATACACATTCTATCAGCAGAAATATTAAAACGTTCAAAGTTTTTTAATGGGCGAAATATTGAAATTTCTCCATTCTGAAGCCGGTAGGCCTTTATCCCTTCAAAAATAGACTGACCGTATTGCAGAGCAGACATCGCCGGACTAACGGTCAGATCGCCGAAAGGCAGGATCTGGAAATTTTTCCATTCGCCATCCGAATAATCAGCCATAAACATATGGTCTGAGAAAGTGCGGCCGAACGGTAAATTGTTAAAGTCGGTTTCTGAAATCCTGGAAACAGGTGTTCTGTTTACCT
>JBDTLL010000173.1:0-5261 GCA_039934815.1 Daejeonella sp.
AAGTAGAAACTTATTCCTTACCCGCAAATAACAATCTCAAAATAATGCAAACAATTGCGTAAGAGGTTGATATTGAGACAGAAAATATCACGCAATAATAAAAATAAAGGATTTTTAGTACTGTCCTGTAGATAAAAGAACAAGTGTACAAGCGTCTAATGTTTCAATTTGGTTTTCTCTTGCGAGTTCCTCAAGTTCGAAATTTTCTGTTCCCGGATTAAAAATGATACGCTTTGGTTTGGTTTTAAGTATGTAATCAAAATACTCAGCCTGGTGTTGCGGTCCTATATATAAGGTAATAGTATCCACGTCCGGATGAATCACATCTGGTCTTTCAATATCCACCCCGGCCACTTCACCCTTCTTTATTCCTACATTCACTATTTCATGACCATGCTTAACCAGGCGATGGGCCGCAAGGTTTGCATATCTGCCCGGATTATTCGTTGCTCCTATTATAAGTGTCTTTTTCATTTATATAATTTATCAGGTCAGTTTGTAGAATGCTGCCGAGGCGCAATTCATGCCATCAATTGCCGCAGAAACTATGCCACCCGCAAAGCCGGCACCTTCGCCGCAAGGATATAAACCTTGAACTTCAGGATGCTGAAAAGTTATTTTATCTCTGGGAATTCTAACAGGCGATGATGTTCTCGACTCTACACCTACCAAAATTGCTTCATTTGTGAAATAACCATTCATCTTTTTTCCGAATTGAGGGAGTGCTTTTTGCAACCTGCCGGCCACAAAATCCGGAAGTACCGAATATAGATCGGCACTCTTAGTTCCCGGGAGGTAAGAATTAACCGGAAGATCAGTTGAAATTTTACCATTGACAAAATCAACCATTCTTTGCGCAGGCGCAACTAAATTTCCGCCACCAGCAAAATAAGCTGCTTTCTCAATTTCAGTTTGAAACTTCAAAAGACGAAAAGGATCTCTATCATCGCCAGGAACATCTTCCAAATTGATTTGAACAACCGTACCCGAATTTGCAAACGGATTATTCCGCTTAGAAGGCGACCAGCCATTTACCACAATCTCATTAAAATTTGTAGCGCAAGGCGCAATAATACCGCCCGGACACATACAAAAGGAAAATACACCACGTTCATCTACCTGCTCTACTAAACTATAATATGAAGGAGGAAGATATTCACTTCGGGTTGTACAATGGTATTGGGCCCGATCTATAATTTCCTGCGGATGCTCAATTCTCACTCCCAAAGCAAAAGGTTTTGCCTCTAACAATATATTATGTTTATGCAGAAGATACAAAATGTCATGCGCCGAATGGCCTGTAGCCAAAATAGTAGCGTCGGCTTTATACTCCAATTTATCATTGCAGATAACACCCCTTATAGTTCGGTTTTCAATGATGAGATCTGTCACTTTGGATTCAAAATGAACCTCACCACCCAAATTCAATATGCTTTCGCGAATCGAAGTTATAATTTGCGGTAATTTATTTGTTCCAATATGTGGTCGGGCATCAACCAGAATATCCTCGGTTGCTCCGTGATCAACTAAAATCTTCAGAACCTCATTGATATCCCCCCGCTTATTTGAACGTGTATACAGCTTCCCATCAGAATAAGTGCCTGCTCCACCTTCGCCAAAACAATAATTTGATTCCGGATTAATTAGCCCTTCCTTATTTATTGCGGCCAGATCTCGCCGACGCTGCTTTACATCTTTACCTCTTTCGAGGATAATTGGCTTAATTCCTAATTGAAGACATTTTAGTGCGGCAAATAATCCGGCCGGACCTGCACCTATTATAAGTATAGATTTTTTCTGATCCAGAGGTGTATAATTTATAGAATGAATTTCCGGCTTGAAATCTTCATTTATATACACATTAGCTTTTACTCTAAAGACAACTTGTCTGCTCCTTGCGTCGATAGATCTTTTTAAAACCTGAACGTGATTTATTTCCTGTGCCTTAACTTTTAGGGCTATCGCAGCTTTTGAAAGAATTGCTGCTGAATCATTTACTTCTTCCGGAAGAAGAACCAGATCTATTTCTTTTATCATATGCGTGCCGGGTTTTTATCCCGGATTTGTAACAAAGGTATGAAAATTGATATCTAAGCCGTAAATTGAAAAAAATTAGAAACCTTATTATGAAAAGAATTTTTTATACCCTAATTGCATTATTTGCTGTTAGTTCTTTAAGCTCATGCGGCTACAATAGCATGGTTAAATTAGATGAACAAGTGCAATCTCAATGGGCACAAGTGGAAAACGTTTACCAAAGACGTGCTGATTTGATTCCAAATTTAGTTGCTTCTGTTAAAGGAGCTGCAAATTTTGAGCAGACAACTTTAACGCAGGTAATAGAAGCCAGAGCAAAAGCAACCTCTATTCAGGTAGATCCAACTAAACTTACGCCGGAATCTATTGCTCAATTTCAGGCTGCGCAAGGTCAGTTAAGCCAATCTTTAGGACGTTTACTGGCAACCGTAGAAAGTTATCCTGAGTTGAAAGCCAACAAAAACTTTTTAGAGCTACAATCTCAGTTAGAAGGAACAGAAAATAGAATTACGGTTGAGCGTCAGAAATTCAATACAGTAACTCAGGATTATAATTCTAAAATCAGAACTTTTCCTAATAACCTGACAGCCGGATTATTCGGTTTCCAGAAAAAAGGATATTTCCAGGCTGAAGCTGGTTCTAACAAACCTCCTAAAGTTGAATTTTAGTCCAAAATAAAATAATATAAAATTTATAGGCAATGAACTTATTCAGCGAAGAAGAACAAAAACACATCAGCGAAGCTATCGAATCTGCCGAACGATTTACGTCTGGCGAAATACGAGTATGTGTTGAAGAAAGCTGCAGCGAGAATGTTTTAGACCGCTCGGCAAAATACTTCAGAAAACTGAATATGGATCAGACGACACTACACAACGGTGTTCTAATTTATTTATCCGTTAATGATCATCAGTTCGCCATCATTGGCGATTCTGGAATTAATAAATTAGTGCCGGCAAATTTTTGGGATAGCACAAAGGATATTATGCTATCCCATTTTAAAAAAGGCCAGTTAGCCGAGGGAGTAATAGCCGGAATTAAGCTTGCCGCAGATCAGCTCCGCATCTATTTTCCTTATCAGAATGGTGATGTGAATGAACTTCCAAATGACATCTCGTTTATGGATGGCAACTAATATATACTACAGGCAACCACTAATGAGAATTACTAAAATTTATATTACCCTTTTTCTGCTTTTCGCAGGATTTATAAGCAAGGCACAAAATTTTCCGGATAAGCCAAATCATTTGGTGAATGATTATACCAATACATTAACTTCCTCAGAAATAAATATTCTGGAGCAAAAACTGGTGGCATTTGATGATACTACTTCCACACAAATTGCTGTTGTTATTATTAAATCTCTTGAAGGTTATGATGTTTCTGATTATGCCGTTAGACTGGCAGAAAAATGGGGAATTGGCGGAAGTAAAAATAACAACGGAGTTTTAGTATTAGCCTCATTAGGCGACCGGAAAGTAACTATTCAAACAGGTTACGGCGTTGAAGGCGCTTTACCGGATGCAATTGCCCGGAGAATTATCGAAGATGAAATTACTCCAAACTTTAGAAATGGACAATATTTTGAAGGTTTGAATCAGGGTACTTCAGCAATAATAAGTTATACCAAAGGCGAATATCACGAAAAAAGGCAGAAAAAATCTGGTGACAAAGGCAATTCGGGTGTCATTGTTTTTATTATTATCATGGTCATTATCTTTTTAATTTCCCGCAAAGGCGGAGGAGGAAATCAGGTTATTGGTGGTCGTGGTGCAGCAAGTCCATTTTGGTGGATGTTAATGGGATCACAAATGGGCCGCGGTAGTGGTGGTGGATTTGGTGGCGGAGGCGGCTTCGGCGGCGGAAGCGGCGGTGGTGGTTTCGGTGGATTTGGTGGAGGAAGTTTTGGCGGTGGTGGCGCAAGCGGCAGCTGGTAAGTAATTACGATGAGCGAATTAATC
Source organism: Daejeonella sp. (assembly GCA_039934815.1). Lineage (GTDB taxonomy): Bacteria > Bacteroidota > Bacteroidia > Sphingobacteriales > Sphingobacteriaceae > Daejeonella. Next base: position 3,999 of record JBDTLL010000173.1, read on the forward strand.
TGGAAACTTTTAGATTCCAAATATATTTTTAAAGATTCCTGGGCAACATTAAGATCTGACACCTGCCGGATGCCTTCGGGAAATATTATAAATCCATATTACGTTTTAGAATATCCTGATTGGGTAAATGCAGTTGCTCTAACTGATGACAATCAGGTCATCATGATCAAGCAATACAGACATGCTGCCGGCGAAGTTATTCTGGAAATCCCGGGAGGTTGTATAGATAAAGGAGAAAAACCGGAAGAAGCGGTAAAACGCGAACTGCTCGAAGAAACAGGATATGAATTCGATAATATTGAATTCCTGTCCTCATTATATGCAAATCCGGCAACGGGAAATAACAAAACACATTGCTTTCTGGCAACCGGCGGAAAAAAAGTTCAGGAACAGGAATTAGATGGCGGCGAAGAAATTGTAGTTGAACTGATTAGTTTAGAAAGGTTGAAGCAACTTTTGTTAGAAAATGAGATCGGCCAGGCCTTACATACTTCAGGTATTTTTTATTCCTTATTTAAGCTCGGCCTGATTCATTAATTACAATCATCTTTTCTTCGGGTATCGATGATATAGACAATTTGCCAACCTTTTTGCCCTTTGACTAACTGGAAAGAATTCACTCCGCAGTGACTGAATTTATCGCCCAGATAAAATTGATAATCTGTCCAGACACTTGCCATATTCGCATCGATTAGAATTGATTTAAATGTAATTCGCTCATCATAAACTTGCGTGTGCTTTGTGCCAACAGACGTTAAAAACTTTCCTGGATCTTCAGACTCTACACTTACGGAATCTCCATTCATACGAATAGTCTGCAAAATCATCCCTTTTGCGAACGTCGAACTAACAATTGAACTATCCCCTTTTCGCATTCCATCAAACATCTTATTAATAACATTTTTGATCTGAGCAGAATCGGTTTGCGAATTTTGTGCTAAAACATTCAAAGAAAGTAACACCGAAAATAAAATGAAGATCAATTTTTTCATACTTGAAATTAAATAAAAAATCCCGTTACAGCTTTCCGTAACGGGATTTTTATTGTTGTGCTAACAATGAGCATTAACTCATTTTCAATTTCTTTTGAATATCGGCCACGTAGCCTTTAAATTTTTTGTCGGTATCAATTAAATCATCAACGGTTTGACAGGCATAAATAACTGTAGAGTGATCTCTTCCGCCAAAAAATGCCCCGATGGATTTTAAAGAAGTTTTGGTATGAAGTTTTGCCAGATACATAGAAATCTGACGAGCCTGAAC
>JBDTLL010000174.1:0-5215 GCA_039934815.1 Daejeonella sp.
TTCTCCCGAGTGGAAAAAGCAAATGGAAGAAAAGAAAGAATACTTTGATTCCAAAGATTTTAAACGGGATACCGAAGTCCAGAAAGAGCAGAAAAATTAAACTAAAAAGTCAATAAAATATATCTCAAAGGCTGCCAAATATTGGCAGCCTTTTGTTTTTTAAAATCTTTCCTTTTATATCTTTACGCATGTTGCTGACTGCTTTAAATTTATACAAAAACGCCTATAGCGGTCTTTCCAAAGAAAGCTGGTATCTCTCTCTGGTTATGTTCATCAATCGTAGCGGAACTATGGTTCTGCCGTTCATGACTATTTATTGCACACAAAAGCTAAACTTTACTATTGTGCAGGCGGGTGTAATTATGGGATTATTCGGTGCCGGCTCTATTGCTGGAGCATTTATAGGCGGAAAAATAACAGACAAACTTGGCTTTCATTATTTGCAGGTTGGCGCATTATTTAGCGGCGGAATTATGTTTTTAACGCTGAGTTTCCTGGAAACTTTTTTGTCGCTTGGAGTTGGCGTATTTCTGTTAAGCATGTGCAATGATTCTTTCAGACCGGCAAATTCTACCGCAGTTGCATATTACAGTACCGATAAAAATAGAACCCGCTCCTATTCTTTAAACCGGCTCGCCATAAATTTGGGCTGGTCATTTGGCGGAGCTCTGGGCGGATTTATTGCGTCGCATGATTATAAATTTCTGTTTTATGTGGACGGATGCACCAACATTTTGGCAGCTCTGCTTTTACTTTATTTACTTCCGGCTGTAAAGCCGGAAAAAGAGCCAGAAACGACTGAACAAAAGCCAGTAATAAAATCTGCTTACCGCGATAAAATGTACCTGGCATTTATACTTTTAACGGCCCTGTTTGCCTCCTGCTTTTTTCAGTTTTTTACCATGCAACCTGTGTTCTTTAAAACTCAATGGCATTTTACCGAACAGTTTATTGGCATTTTAATGGCCATGAACGGATTAATTATCGTGTTTTCAGAAATGGTTTTGATCCATAAACTGGAAGGCAAAAAACAACCACTTTATTTTATTTGTCTGGGAGTAATTATGGTCGGTTTGGGATTTCTGTTATTCAATATTTTCCAACCGGCAATCTGGGTTGCCATACTTTCTATGCTGCTGCTAACATTGGGTGAAATGTTTTCAATGCCGTTTATGAATACCTATTGGATATCTCGCACGACCAAAAATAACCGGGGAGAATATGCCGGACTATTTACAATTTCCTGGGCGGTTGCTCAAATTCTGGCTCCGGTTTATGGTTCAATCATTATACAGCACGGAGGTTATACTTCTCTTTGGTACTTGATTTTTGCTATCGCGATGGTTGTTTCAATTGGCTTTTACGCGATGTATAAAATTGAACAAAATGTTGAGTCGATGCCCAAATCTTTTCGCAAACTTATCGGCTTGTAAACTTAAATGTTGTCTTGTTCAAATACTCTTCGCCCGGTTTTAAACTCGTTTCCGGGAAATTTTTAATGTTTACCGCGTTGGGATGAATTTGCGGTTCGAAACAAAACGCCGAAAAAGGTTTATAATCTAAACCTGATTTTCCGTTTTTAACATTTAAATGTTTGGCAGTATAAAATTGTACAACCGGCTGATTGCTGAAAACGTTCATTTCAATTCCTGTTTTAGACGAATAAGCGGTCGCCACTTTACCAAATTCACCGTCAGGTTTATTAATAACAAATGCCTGATCATAACCATTTTCCGCATCCCAGTTTTCACTGATTTTTCTGGCCTGATTAAAATCATGGGTTGTATTTTCTACTTCTATTTTATTACCTGTTAAAACAAAATTTTCGTCCTGTTCCAGATATGATCGGGCAGGAATTTCAACTTCTGTCTGGCCGATAAAATCATTATTCCCATTCAAATTGAAATAACTATGATGCGTCATGTTAACAACTGTTTCTGCATCTGTTGTGGCTTTAATTTCCAGAGCTAATTCCTGCTCATTGTTCAGTTCAAAAGTCAAATTAACTTTTAAGTTGCCCGGAAAACCTTCTTCACCATCCCTGCTTAAATATTCCAGGGTTAATTTTGGATTCGGCTCGGAAATTAAATCGACTATTTTCCATACTTTTTTATCAAAACCCTCTTTTCCTCCGTGCAACTGATTTTCTCCATCGTTTTTAGAAACTTCAATTTCCTTTCCGTTCAAACTAAATTTAGAACCGCCAATCCGGTTAGCGTAGCGACCAATGATAGCTCCGAAATATGGGTAAGAATTAAGATATTCTTTAGAAAAGTAAGATTGCAGATCATCAAAACCTAAAACAACGTCTACAAAATTCCCATCACGATCAGGTACAATTATCTTTTGAATAAGACCTCCATAATTACTCAGCACAACCTGCATCAAACTATCATTTTCCAGAATAATGGAATAAATTTCCTGAGTTGCATGATCAATATTTTGGAGAGTTTTTGTCGCTTTCATATCAAAGGAATAATTTGAACCGTTAAAATAACTTAAAAAACACAAACAGCATTAGAAATTGAAAATTCCTATTGGCCGATTTCAATTCTCAAAAAATGTTTTCAATTTTAAAATCCTTTAATTTGCCGTATGATAAAATTAAAGCTGGACGAATTGAACAGAGCCTCCGTTGAAGAATTTAAACGCCAGGCAAAACTACCGGTCACAGTAATTTTAGATAATGTACGAAGCATGCACAACATCGGTTCTATATTCAGAACATCCGATGGATTTGCAGTAGAACAGATTTTCCTTTGCGGGATAACGGCCCAGCCTCCGCATCGCGATATTGAAAAAACGGCTTTGGGCGCAACGCAATCAATAGAATGGAAACACTTTAAACGTATTGAAGATGCCATTGCTGAATTAAAAAAAGAAGATTATAAAATAATTGCCATTGAGCAAGCCTCGGGAAGTGCCATGCTGGATGAGTTTAAGCCTGATAAAGACCAAAAATATGCATTGATTTTCGGAAATGAGGTGGAAGGTGTGAGTGAAGAAGCAATGTCTTTGATCGATAATTGTATTGAAATTCCACAATTCGGCACCAAACATTCTTTTAATATTGTAGTTTCAGCAGGTATAGTATTGTGGGATTTTTACAGTAAACTCAATTAAAAGAAAGATTATGGAAGTAAGCAAACTGGCCAAAAAATTACTCATTAAACCAGCACAACGCATTTTGCTTATCAATCCGCCCGAAAACTATACTGATCTGATCAATCCGCTTCCGCGGGAAGCGGAAATATTTCGTCATCCGGAAGGAAATTATGATGTGATACAGGTTTTTGTTCTGAACAAACTGGAGCTAATTATTGAGCTCGAAAGATTACAGGATCATTTAAGACCTGATACAATTCTTTGGATTTGTTATCCTAAAAAAACCAGCGGCATACATTCTGATCTGGAAATGATGCAATCCTGGGACGAAACCGCGACCTACGGGCTGAGCGGAGTTACCGCACTATCTATCAATGAAACCTGGACAGCTCTACGATTTAAGCCGACAAACCAGATCGTGAGATCGGGAGTAGGAAATGCGGAAATTGAACAAAACGAACTGGGAAAATACATCGACGTTAAAAATAAAGCGGTTGTTCTACCACCTGAATTAAAATCCGGTTTAGAACAAAAACCAAATACGCTGCATTTTTTCAATACATTATCTTACACTAACAAAAAAGAATATATTACCTGGGTTTTAACTGCGAAACAGCAAAAAACCAAAGATGAACGAATTAAAAATACCCTGGAAAAATTAGCTGCCGGAAAGAAAAATCCTTCAGAAAAATAATCTACACGCTAAAGTCGTCCTGATTTATCAGCCTGTCTTTTGATTCCAAATCTGATTTGTGCATTAAAAATTCATCCACTTTGCGGGCCGCTTCCCTTCCTTCAGAAATTGCCCAAACAACTAAGGATTGTCCCCGCCGACAATCGCCTGCAGCAAATATTTTCGGATTACTACTGTTAAAATCTCCTTCTGTTGCCTGAATATTTCCCCGCTGATCTAAAGCAACATTTAGTTTCTCGACCAATCCTTCGTGCTGAGTATGCAAAAATCCCATAGCAAGCAACACCAGCTCACATTTCATTTCTCTTTCTGAATTTTCAAGCTCGGTAAATTTAACCGGCCGTCCAAAATCATCAATTTCCCAATGGACGTCGCTTACCAGAATTGCCCTTAAATTGCCCTGCTCATCATGTAAAAAAGCCTTAGTATTTATTCCCCAAAAACGTTCGCAACCTTCTTCATGCGAACTTGTGGTTTTTAAAATCATTGGATACGATGGCCAGGGCATATTGTCATTTCGGCCTTCGGGAGGTTGAATCATTAATTCAAATTGTTTTACAGAACTTGCCTTTTGGCGATTTGAAGTTCCAACACAATCCGATCCGGTATCTCCGCCGCCAATAACAATTACATCTTTCCCGGTAGCCGAAATTTTTTCTGAACTGTATTTGATCCCGGCAACATCTTTATTCTGCTGTTTCAAAAAATCCATCGCAAAATAAATTCCAGCGTTTTCCCTTCCGGGGATTTTCAGATCACGTGGAATTGTGGACCCTGTGGCAAGAATTAATGCGTCGTATTCAGACGAAAATTCCTGAATTTTATCTTTCCCAATATCTGCATTGCAAACAAATTCAATTCCCTCCTCTTCCATCAACTGAATTCTGCGATCCAATATTGGTTTCTCAAGTTTAAAATCCGGAATACCGTAACGTAGCAAACCTCCGGGTTTATCATCGCGTTCAAAAACTTTTACCAAATGCCCGGCTTTATTTAATTGCGCCGCTGCAGCCATTCCCGCCGGACCGGAACCAATAATGGCTATATTTTTACCCGTTCTTAAAATCGGTTTTTTAGGAACTACATATCCTTTAGAAAACGCAATTTCGATAATGTGTTTTTCAATTTCCTCAATCGCGACAGCCGGTTTATTGATACCGAGAACACACGCCGACTCGCACGGAGCGGGGCAAATCCGGCCTGTAAATTCAGGAAAATTATTAGTTGATGTAAGAATTAGATAAGCTTCTTCCCATTCTGCGTTGTAAACTGCATCGTTAAATTCGGGAATAACATTTCCCAGCGGACAGCCCGAATGGCAAAAAGGAATTCCACAATTCATGCATCGCGAAGCCTGTTTGTTTAATTCATCGCCCGAATAGGGTTTTACAAATTCATTGTAATTCTGAACTCTTT
>JBDTLL010000175.1:0-5171 GCA_039934815.1 Daejeonella sp.
AATAACTAAATAAAATCAATTGAAAAATATACTTATTGTAGGTGCAGGCAAAGGAATTGGGTTAAAAACCGCTCAATTGTTAGCTGCTGAAAATAACCTGATCACTTTATCCAGAAATTTAACAAAAGAGCTGGAAGAGCTGAAAACTACGTTTTACAAATTGGATCCGGTAAATGATGACTTAGATCTATTGCAGGATTTGCCTGAACAAATTCACGGATTGGTTTATTGTCCCGGCTCTATAAATTTAAAGCCATTCAACCGCTTAACCAGGCAGGATTTTTTAGACGATTTTAATCAGAATGTGTTGGGAGCAGTTGCCATCATTCAAAAAGTATTGCCCAATTTAAAAAAAGCTAACGGAGCCGGCATTGTTTTATTTAGTACTGTGGCGGCTAAACTAGGCATGCCTTTTCATGCGTCTGTTGCCACATCAAAAGCAGCAATAGAAGGTTTGGCAAAAAGCCTGGCGGCAGAACTGGCGACTCACAAAATTAGAGTGAACGTAATTGCGCCATCTTTAACCGATACTCCCTTAGCCGGATTTTTGTTAAATACTGACGAGAAAAAAGAGTCGTCGAATAAACGCCACCCTTTACAGCGTATAGGCACAGCAGATGAAATGGCCAGCCTGGTTTCGTTTTTACTCAATGACAACAGCGGCTGGATAACCGGACAGATTATAGGGGTTGACGGCGGAATGGGAAGTTTAAAAACTTAATTTTTTAAATTTATCGGGTAGTTTGGCAAAGGTTTTGAGCCCTTAAAAAAGTGTAATTGAACTGGCTTAATTTTAAAAAAAGAAAAACATTTATTACCAATAACACCTTAATCTATTGATTTAGCCACAAAACATTCGCTATCAATAATTCAATTTTAGGAAAAGTAATTATCTTTAGCGCCATTGCCTTACAGAAATATGAGTTTACAATCTTCAACAAAGCAGTCTCCTGCACTACCAATACTTTCTAAAGTTCCCACCGGCATTACCGGTCTCGATCAAATTACAAACGGCGGTTTACCGGAAGGAAGACCCACCCTAATTTGCGGTCAGGCCGGATGCGGTAAAACGTTAATGGCAATTGAATTTATTGTTAACGGCGCCATTCGTTACAATGAACCGGGTGTATTTATGGCTTTCGAAGAGCGCACAGAGGAACTGACTCAAAATGTAGCTTCCTTAGGTTTTGATATTGCCCAGCTTCAACGTGATAAAATGATTCGGGTTGACCATGTGCATATTGACCGTAGTGAGATAGAAGAAACCGGCGAGTACGATCTGGAAGGTCTTTTTATCCGTCTTAACCACGCGATAGATAGTATTGGCGCAAAACGAGTGGTACTTGATACCATAGAAAACCTTTTTTCAAGCCTCACTAACGAGGGAACCATACGATCAGAAATACGCCGGCTATTTTCTTTTTTAAAAGAAAAAGGTGTTACAGCAATTATTACCGGCGAGAAAGGCGACGGATTTTTAACAAGACATGGCATTGAAGAATATGTTTCTGACTGCGTAATATTATTGGAGAACAGAGTTGCCAATCAAATTTCAACCCGGCTTTTAAGAATTGTTAAATACCGTGGTTCTATTCACGGAACGAATGAATATCCATTTTTAATTGATGACGAAGGCATATCGGTATTGCCGGTAACTTCGCTGATCTTAGAAAAAGAAGTTTCAACCGAGCGAATTTCTTCCGGTATCAGCAGCCTGGATCATATGCTTGGTGGCCAGGGGTTTTTCCACGGAAGCAGCATTCTTGTGTCCGGCACGTCAGGAACCGGTAAAACAAGTATTGCGGGCAGTTTTGCTGCCGGCGCCTGCCAGCGTGGAGAGAAATGCCTGTATTTTGCTTTTGAAGAGTCTCCCAAGCAAATTATGCGCAATATGTCCTCCATCGGGATGGATCTCAGCCAATTTATAAAAACCGGACTTTTACAGTTTCATGCATCGCGGCCCACGCTTTATGGTTTAGAAATGCACCTGGTTGCCATACATAAAGCGATAAAAAAATTCAATCCCGACGTAGTAGTTTTAGATCCAATTACAAACTTAACTACCGTTGGCTCCATGAGCGAAGTTAAAGCTATGCTTGTACGCCTGATTGATTTTTTGCAATCTGCCAATATAACGGTGATGTTTACTGCCCTTACGCTCAACACGGTGGCTGATACACAAGCCGACGAAGGTGTGTCGTCATTGGTAGACGCATGGCTTCAGATAAAAGACATCGAACTTAACGGCGAAAGAAACCGCGGTTTATCGGTGATGAAATCGCGGGGAATGAAACATTCTAACCAGGTAAGGGAGTTTATCATATCAAGTGAGGGCTTAAATCTGGTGGACGTTTACGTTGGTGTTGATGGAATTTTAACAGGCTCTGCAAGAGAGGCACATCAATTGCAGGAGAAAACCGGTGTAGCTTTACATGGGCATCAGGTTGACAGAAAAGATCGGGAAATTTCGCGTAAGCGGAATATTCTGGAGGCAAAAATAGCCAGCCTGAACAGTGAATTTGAATCTGCCGAAGAAGAGCTGAACCGTATTTATAAAGAAGAAGAATTAAAAAAACAGATTGCTAAACAAAATCGACAAGATTTAACCAGAATAAGGGATGAAGGCAATCAAAACGATGTCCGATCAACAGATGAATAATACCGAACAAGAACCGAAAGCCTGGGAACTAAGGCTGTATATAGCGGGGCAAACGGCTAAATCCATTGCTGCTATCAGCAATCTTAAAAAATACTGCGAACAACATTTGGCAGGTCAGTACAGCATTGAAGTGATTGATTTGCTGGTACACCCCCAACTGGCAGAAGGAGATCAGATTTTTGCGATACCGACCCTGGTAAGACGCGTACCGGAACCTATTCGAAAGATTATTGGCGACCTTTCTAACGAGGAAAAGGTGCTGGTGGGATTAAACATTATCCCGTCAATGGTAAGCTAAAAGCGGGCGTAAAATGATGAAGAATGAATACGCAAAGTGGGAGCTGGCGACCGGGAGCGAACATGCATTAAAATTAAAGTTATTTGTAGCCGGCGCATCTCCAAACTCCGTTAGAGCTATTGCTAATGTAACCCAGTTTGTTAATAACCATCTAAAAGGAACTTACACTCTTGAAATAATAGACATCCACCAGCAACCCATGCTGGCGCAAAGTGAACAAATTATTGCCCTTCCCGTTCTCATTAAGTTGAACCCCGGTCCTGTTCGCAGGTTGGTTGGCGATATGTCAAATACCAATCGGATGATCGCCGGATTAGACCTTGTCCCAGTGAACCAAATATGAAAGAAGAGTTAAGCTATCAGGAACTGCAGGAAAAGTATCAGCAAATGGTACTGGCTCATCAGGAAGTTGTTGATCATTTGGCCGAGACTCGCGAGCAGCTAAATGAATCGACTGAAATTTTAGAGGCCATACGCACCGGACAGGTAGATGCAATTATGCTGGACGGTGAAAACGGAAGTCAGGTATTTACGCTGAAAACCGCCGATCAGACCTACCGAAAGTTTATAGAGAAAATGAACGAGGGTGCCGTAACTGTGGGTAAAGACGGAATTATCCTTTACAGCAATTCTAGTTTTGCCACTTTACTAAACACTCCGCTCGAAACCATTATCGGCAGCTCATTTATTAATTTTCTTGCTGAAGGCGATCAAGACCTTTACCAGGATTTTTTTTATAGCGCCTGGGATACAGACGTTAAGGGGGAACTATCTTTGTTAAATGCCAATGCCCGTGAGATTCCCTGCAGCTTGTCTTTCACTTCATTAAAATTGGATGAAGGTTTGTGCATGAGTATTATCTTTACAGACCTGTCTGAACATAAGCGCTATCAGCGTTTACTTACCGAGCAGAATCAGCGCTTAATAGCCACCAAAAATTTGGTGGAACAGCTCAACAGCGATTTGGAAGATACCGTACGGCACCGCACCCGCGAACTATTTTTAAGCCGTGAGCATTTTAAATTTTTAGGTGATAATATTCCGGTTATTGCATGGACAGCTCTGCCCGACGGAAAAATAAATTACTATAACAAAACCTGGTATAAGTACACCGGGCTTGATCTGGACAGCACACGTGGCTGGGGTTGGGAGCAGGTTGTTCATCCGGACGATTTATCTACGTGTTTGAATGTATGGAGAAGTTGCCTGGCTACCGGAAAACCATATTCCTTAGAATTGCGATATCGCGACGGCGAAAACGGAGATTATAGGTGGTATCTGAGTAAAGCGCTGCCATACAAAAATGAAAAAGGTGAAATTGAACTGTGGTTTGGTACGAGTACAGATATTGACGATCAAAAAATAGCTTTAGAGCGCAAGGACGAATTTATTGGGATTGCGAGTCATGAGCTGAAAACACCGCTTACCAGTTTAAAGGGATACCTGCAGTTGATTGAATCTTTTGAGAGCGAGGATTTGCATCCTACAGTAAAGCTATTTATTAGCCGTGCAAATAACAATCTTTCCAAACTGCAAAATCTGGTGGAAGACCTGCTGAATGTAAGTAAAATAAACGCGGGTAAGTTTAACTTTGAAATTTCTAAAATAAGCGTAACAGACCTCATTAATCAATGTGTAGAGAATTTGGAACTCGTTTTTCCGAATTTGATTATTGAAAAACGAATTGAGGAAACCTGTTTCACCGAAGGTAACACACAGCAGTTGGAGCAGGTATTAATTAACCTGATCAACAACGCCGAAAAATATTCTCCGGGGAGCAACAAGATTGTTGTAGGCACACAAAAATCAGAAACCGGCATGGTAAAAGTGTATGTAACTGATTTCGGTCTGGGCCTGTCAGAAGATCAGAAAAACCTGATATTTGACCGCTTTTATCGCATACACAATTTAAAACACTTTACCAGCGGCTTAGGTATGGGATTATATATTTCATCCAATATTATCAACAGACATCATGGCCACATGGGTGTAGACAGCACCCTGGGCGAAGGTTCTACATTTTGGTTTGAAATTCCCGTTTGCGAATAAATTATAAGGGCGGGAATTATGCAGGCAAATGAACTGGTTCATTATTCGGTTGGCTTTTAATCAGCTAAGCTTTACGTTGCTAATTGAAAAAACGAGCTCATTTCTTTTTTAGCCTTTCATATATTTTTGATGTTCTACAATACGGATTTTATCATTTTCCAGAAA
>JBDTLL010000176.1:0-5164 GCA_039934815.1 Daejeonella sp.
TTAAAGCGATACCTGTTCCGCGAACTACGGCACGAAGTGGATCTTCTGCAACGTGAACCGGAAGTTTGGTTTTTGAAGCCACACGTTTATCTAAACCGCGTAAAAGTGCTCCTCCGCCTGTCAGGTAAATTCCTGTCTGGTAAATATCTGCAGAAAGCTCAGGAGGAGTAATCTCTAACGCTTTTAGAATCGCTTCTTCAATTTTAGAAATAGATTTATCCAGGCAATGTGCAATTTCAGTATAAGAAACGGTTATTTGTTTTGGAACACCAGTCATCAAATCACGACCCTGAACAGCAAAGTCAGAAGGTGGATCTGAAAGCTCCGGCAAGGCCGAACCAACTTCAATCTTAATTTTTTCTGCGGTACGGTCGCCAATCATAATGTTATGCTGACGGCGAATGTATTGTACAATATCGCTGTCGAAATTATCTCCCGCAACGCGGATAGACTGATCGCAAACAATTCCTGATAAGGCAATAACGGCAATTTCTGTAGTACCACCACCGATATCAATAATCATGTTACCCATTGGTTCTTCCACATCAATTCCAATTCCCACCGCAGCGGCCATTGGCTCGTGTATCAGGTAAACTTCTTTTGCTCCCGCGATTTCGGCAGAGTCACGTACAGCACGTTTTTCTACTTCGGTAATCCCGGAAGGAATACAAATAACCATTCTTAATGAAGGGAAAAACCAGCCTTTACCGTTATTGATCATTTTGATCATGCCGCGGATCATGTGTTCCGCCGCATTAAAGTCGGCTATTACCCCATCTTTTAGTGGGCGTACTGTTCTGATGTTATCGTGTGTTTTACCTTCCATCTGCATGGCCTGACGGCCGATGGCGATAATTTTATTGGTAGTACGGTCAAAAGCCACAATTGAAGGCTCATCAACAACTACTTTATCATTATGTATAATCAGGGTATTTGCAGTACCCAGATCGATTGCTATTTCTTGTGTAAACCAGTTAAATAAACCCATTCGTGATTATTGTGTTAAAAAAGTATGCAAAGTTAAATTCTTTTTGCTAATCCAATGTTATTCTCGTTCTTATCCCTGAATTTATTTCTGATAAAATTAAACCCGGCTTCTAAACGTGTTCAGCAATATATTATTCTCAATTAGTATTGATTTTTAATGTTTAAAATGTCGGATCCCCGTTGTTACCATTCCAACTCCTTTGCTGTTTGCCATGTCAATAGATTCCTGATCTTTAATACTTCCTCCGGGTTGTAAAATCATTTTAACTCCTGCATCGGCAGCAATTTCTACGCAATCCGGGAAAGGGAAAAAAGCATCAGAAGCCATAACAGAACCTTCAATATCAAAACCGAAAGCTTTTGCTTTTACAATTGCCTGCTGTAAAGCATCAACTCTGGATGTCTGACCAACGCCACTGGCAATTAATTTCGAATTTTTGGCTAAAACTATTGTATTTGATTTACTATGTTTTACCAATTTATTGGCAAATACCAGATCGGCCAACTGTTGTTCCGTTGGTTTTCTGTCTGTTACAGGTTTCATATCTTCGGCAGTTTCCATTTTGGAATCTTTATCCTGCTCGATTACTCCGTTAAGCAAAGTTTTAAATTGTTTACCGGCAAGTTGTACGCTTTTACGCTGCAATAAGATACGATTTTTTTTGCTTGATAATATTGTTTTTGCCTCTTCAGAAAATGAAGGAGCAATTAATACTTCAAAGAATAATTTACTGATCTCCGTTGCGGTTTCTTGGTCAATTTCCTGATTGGTAATTAACACTCCGCCGAAAGCAGAAACCGGATCACATGCCAAAGCATCCTTCCATGCATTCAATACGTTTTGGCCTGATGCAATGCCGCAAGCGTTTGTATGTTTTAAAATTGCAAAAGTGGGTTCGCTGAATTCATCAATCAAAGCAACGGCCGCATCCACGTCAACCAGATTGTTGTATGAAAGCTCTTTACCGTTCAATTTATCAAACATGGCTTCCAAATCGCCATAGAAATAACCTTTTTGGTGAGGATTTTCGCCGTAGCGCAACGTGCTTACCTGCTGCTCGCTGTTTTTAAAAACCGAAAGCGGTTCTTCTGAATTGAAATAATTAAAAATTGCAGTATCGTAATGAGATGAAACATTAAATGCTCTGCGGGCAAAGTTCTTCCGATCTTCTAAAGTTGTATAACCCAAATTCTCTGTTAATATTTCACTCAAATCATTGTAGTCATTTTTAGATGAAAGAATAACCACATCCTGATAGTTTTTTGCAGCAGCACGAATTAAGGAAATTCCGCCAATATCTATCTTTTCAATAATATCTTCTTCTGTAGCGCCAGATTTTACAGTTTCTTCAAATGGATATAAATCAACAATTACCAGATCAATTTCAGGGATATCAAACTCGGCAATTTGTGTCTGATCGCCGGAAAGGTTTCTGCGGTTTAATATTCCACCAAAAACTTTGGGATGCAAGGTTTTCACTCTTCCGCCAAGAATAGAAGGATATCCGGTTAAGTCTTCAACCGCCACAACCTCAACATTTAAATCGCGGATAAATTTTTCTGTGCCTCCGGTTGAATAAATTTTTACTCCAAGTTTTTGTAACTGAAGCACAAGCGGTGCCAGATTATCTTTATAAAAAACTGAAATCAGTGCGTTTTTGATCTTTACGGGATAGCTCATTATTAATGATTTTTGGGAGCCGCAAAGATAGGTTTTTAGTTTAGAAATGCCTTGTTGAAGGGGTTTAGAATTTTGTAATTAGTATTTCGATATGATAATCAGGAGATGAAATTTATGGAGTTCTTAATTTATAATTCTTAAAAAAATTAAAGTTCTCTCATTTTTTTTAGCAAACCCTCAATCACTTTAGGATAGTGTGAGTGCTCCAACTGCTGACCTTTAAATTTGATCATTTTCAGATCATCGGTTTTTTCGATATGGAAGCGGCTTTGATGAATAATTTCTCCTTCATCAAAATTCTCATTAACAAAATGGATTGTTATTCCGGATTCTTTTTCTCCGTTTTCCAAAACTGAAATATGTACTTTATCACCGTACATTCCTTTGCCTCCATATTTTGGCAGCAATGCCGGATGAAGATTAATAATCCGGTTAGGAAAAGCTTTTAAGAGATTTTGTGGGATAAGCCATAAAAATCCCGCAAGCACAATAATATCTATTTCGAGATTTTTTAAAAGGCTGACAATAGAATCAGAATGGTAGAATTCTTCCTTATCAAAAATATGCGATGGGATCTCGAAATTATCAGCCCGCTGCAGCACGTAAGCTTCGGGATTATTGGTTAAAACTAAAGACACCTCAGCTTCCGGATGCTTTTTAAAGTACTCCATTATTTTTTGAGCGTTAGAGCCTGAGCCGGATGCAAAAATTGCTATGTGTTTCTTCAAACTTTTAATTTTTAACCTGATCAAAGATATTATTTTGAATGGTTCATAAAAATGAATTATGCAAATAATGATTTAAAAAGTCAATTTAAATTAAACAATAAGGGGTTTTGCCATGTACTTTATACAGTAAATAATTTAAAAAAAACCAATATTATGAAAACCCTTGAAAACAGAAAAGTTGCCATTTTAACAGAAAATGGTTTTGAAGAATCTGAATTAACAAGTCCGAAAAAAGCCTTGGAAGAAGCGGGGGCAACAGTACATATTATTTCTCCGCAAAAAGATAAAGTTAGAGCCATGAAAGACCATGAATGGTCTATAGAATGCAAAGTTGATAAAAACCTTGATGATGCCAAATCGGAAGATTATAATGCCCTGCTTCTGCCGGGCGGAGTTCTAAATCCCGATCAGCTTAGAGGAAATCCCAAAGCAGTTAAATTTGTAAAAGATTTTTTCGATGCTGGAAAACCTGTTGCAGCAATTTGTCATGGTCCGCAAACGTTAATTGAAGCCGGGGTAGTAAAGGGCAGAAAAATGACGTCTTATCCTTCGGTGAAAACAGATTTAAAAAACGCGGGTGCAAACTGGGTTGATGAGGAAGTAGTAACCGACAATGGTTTAACTACCAGCAGATCTCCGAAAGATTTACCTGCTTTTAACGCTAAAATTGTTGAAGAATTTGCTGAAGGTGTTCACCAAATGTAAATAAGGCATTCATGCTGAGAGAAGTTCATTGACGTAAAGCTACCGAAATGACAGGGAAACTTTTCCCAGCATGATATTTTAATTCGCGAGAAAGCCGGCAATGCTGGCTTTCCATTTTTCGGGCTCATTTCTGCAGTAAGACTCATGACCTGATTTTTTATAAACCACCAAATGCTTTTCGGACGTTCCTAAATGCTTATAAATTGAATCCGTTTCGGCCTTTAAAACCCGCTTATCTTTTTCGCCCCAGTTTAACAGAACGGGCACATGAATGTCGCGGGCGTATTCACTCGGTTTATAATCATAACCCCACATGCCGTTAAAAGTAGAACCCCAGAATAAAAGTTCATCTGAAACCACGGGAGTAGGCATATTCATTTTTCTTAAAAATCCGGATACGGCATCTTCCATGCTGGCAAATGGACATTCAATAATTAACTTATCTGGTTGCAGTTTGTACTGCGGAATTGCTTTCAGCAAACTGGCAGCTCCCATAGATATTCCCCAGAGTATTGGTTTTTTTTCTCCTTTTCGGGATACATAATCATAAGCCACCTTTATATCGGCGGTTTCGTCATACCCGATGGTGCATTTTTCGCCTTCGCTGTTTCCGTGAGATCTGAAATCTATGCTAAACGTATTGTAGCCAAGTTGATGGAAATATTCCGTTTCCGGGAGAATTTTAGACTTGCTGGAACCGTGGCCGTGAAATAGCAGCACTGTTCCTTTATTTTCCCTTGCCGGGATGTACCAGCCTTCCAGTTTTTGGCCGATATCATTTTTGAGATAAACGGTTTGGAAAGGTACGGATGGAAGAGTATCAATCTTCTTTTTATAGAGATCCAAACCGGTAAATATAAAAGAGGGCAGACTTTGTTTTGGAGGCGTTCCACTGGCAGGAAGTTCCTGAAACCTGCCTGTTTTATATGCCTGAATCATCATCAGGATATTAAAAACAAGAAATAAAAACAGTAAAAAATAGCCAAACTTGACAAGAGACTTTTTCATTCTGAAATATATGCATTTCAAGAATAATCAAATGGTTTAGATTGTAAATTTAACT
>JBDTLL010000177.1:0-5138 GCA_039934815.1 Daejeonella sp.
TTTTTAGAAACAAAACCCACTTTTTCTGCCGCAGTAAAACAACCGGCAGCATTTCAAAAAGCAGGGTATTATCCTAAAAACTATAAGATTTGGTTCGATGACAGCAAAAAGGAATATGTGATTGAAGTTACGGACTTAACTTATCAGGTTGCGAGTAATTAGCACTCTTATATAGAAAAAGCCCTGAAAAGGGCTTTTTTTTTGTTATAAAGTTAAACCACCGGAAGCTTCGATCCGCTGTCCGTTGATCCAGCCGGCGTCGTCAGAACATAAAAACGCAATTACTCCGCCAATATCTTCAGGGCCGCCTACTCTTCCCAAAGAAGTAATGGAAGAAAGATATCCCTTCATTTGCGGATTGTTGCGGATAGCCGCATTGTTAAAATCCGTTTCTACCGGACCCGGTGCAATTACGTTTGCTGTAATTCGGCGTGGCCCCAATTCCTTTGCAAGATATTTTGTAAAGGTTTCTATTGCTCCTTTCATCGAAGCATAAATAGAATATCCGGGCACGGCGCTTCGGGTAGAACCAGAAGAAACATTAATAATCTTACCTCCATCATTTAAAATGGTTAAAATCTTTTGCGTCAGAAAATAAACTCCTTTAAAATGGATATTCATTAGTTTATCAAAATCGGCTTCTGTAGACTCAGCAAACGGAATTGTTGCTCCAATACCCGCATTATTTACCAAAACATCCAGCTTCTCTGTGTTCCATTTATCCTGCAAAAGCTGCTTTATATTTTCTACAAAATTATCAAGTGAAGAAATATCAGACATATCCAACTGAATGCTGGCCGCTTTACTACCGGCAGATTCAAGTTCTTTGATCACAGAATTGGCCTCCTCTTCTTTTGTCTGATAAGTTAATATCACATCAAACCCTTTTTCAGCTAGCCTCAGAGCAGCATTTTTTCCCAGTCCACGGCTTCCGCCGGTTAGTAATACTATTTTGTTCATCAGAATTTCAGCGTTTATTTATAATTCACAATTAAAAAACAGCAAACAATGTTTGGATCATACTGAAATATGACACTGAATTTAACATGAATAAACGCGAAACAGACCGCCTTCCTGAAAACTATTCCGCCGAGTTTGCGAAACGTGTTTTACCATCTTCAATGGCTTCATAAATCGCGTCCTGAATTCTCGGACGGATCCGTAAACTGTTTAGCTTATTTGTTGCCGATGGATAAACCCGGTTTGAAAGAAAAATATAAACCAATTTTTCCTTCGGATCTACCCAAACGCAGGTTCCGGTATAACCCGTATGACCAAAACAATCTGCAGAGGCGTTACTGGATGGATATCCGGTGCCGTTGGCACGATCAAAACCTAAA
Source organism: Daejeonella sp. (assembly GCA_039934815.1). Taxonomy (GTDB): domain Bacteria; phylum Bacteroidota; class Bacteroidia; order Sphingobacteriales; family Sphingobacteriaceae; genus Daejeonella. The sequence continues at coordinate 1,341 of JBDTLL010000177.1, forward strand.
CCACGGCGGCTTACGTTTGATTGCTGGGAAGTGAACAGCTTTACCGTTTCAGGCTTGAAATATTGGACGCCACCGTAGGTTCCGCCGTTTAACAACATCTGGTTTAAAATTGCCAGGTCATTTGCGCTTGAAAATAATCCGGCATGACCGGACACTCCATTTGCCATAGAAGCGCCGGAATCATTTACATATCCCTGCAAAAGGGTTTTTCTGAAATAGGTATCGCGTTCTGTGGGTACAATCTGATCTTTTGAGAAATGATTTAAGGGATTAAATCCGGCGGTACGCATTCCTAAAGAAGTATAAAATTCTTTCGAAACGTATTTATCAAGAGAAGTCTGAGTTTGATGCTCAATTATTTCCTTCATCATATACATGCTGATGTCGCTGTAAACATACTCGCCACGTGTTGGTAAAGGTGTATTCAACATTTTTTGCCACATAACATCATGGTAATAATTGTTACGCAGGAAATAATGATCCGCAAGTTTTACTGAATATAAACCGGACGAATCTGAGCTGTGATCTGCCGCTCTTAAATAACTGAAAAAATCCAGGTTTACGAAACCGGCCTGATGCAATAAAACATCACGAACCGGAATTGCATTTTTATTACTGTTCCGAACATCTTCCAGATACGTTCCCAACCCGGCGTTCAGATCAAGCTTTTGCTGCTCATATAATTTCATCGCGGCAAGCGTAGTTGCGGCCACTTTTGTTACCGATGCCAGATCATAAATATCATCTGTTTTGGTTGGCATCTCCCCATCATAAGTATGCGAGCCATATGCTTTATTGAAAATAACATTGCCATCTTTCACAACCATTACAACCGCACTTGGCGTAGCATGATTGCGGATAGCTTCCAAAACAATATCATCAATTTTGCTCATTTTAGCAGAGCTGATGCCGATATCTTCCGGATTGGAATATTTTAACCTGATCTTTTCGGTATTAAATCCGGCTCCGTATGTAAAATTAGAACTCACATTCTGCATCAATCGGCCCGATGCAATGTCGCCGCCAAATATGATCTCTGCGCTTCGGCGTGAAGCATCTACAGATTCCAGAGGATTCCAGATGATTGGCGAGCTAATGGTATTTAATGCCTGCAATGCGGCCACATTACCAAAACCGGCAATAATAACCTCATGCTGCTTTTGCGCTTCTTCAATAAATTTAAGTGTTTCGGGGAAAAATAATGTTTGCGCAGTAACCTGAATAATAAAGGTATTGTACTGAGCTAAAGTTCCGGCACTATTCAGAGCGTTAAAATCGAAGCTTTTTACGTCATCATAATTACGCAGCATAGAATCAAATTCTTCTGCCTCTGATGATCCAATATTTATGCTGGCAATTTTGCGATAAGCAAGATCATGAAACGGAATGGAGCCCGATTGATTATTGAGCAGAACAGGCAAAGAGGCAGGATCAATTTTTTTAGAAGGATCGGGATTAAATCCTTTTTTCTCTCCGGTTTTAAAACCGGCAAATACAAAAAATAAAAATACGACTGTTGATTTGAACAGAATGTTTACTGCAGATTGTTTAATTCTCAAATTTTCCCCTTTTAAGATTGTTAAACGATAAAATAGCTTATCAAGTACTATTTTACTGCATATTTTAGCAATAAGTTTCATTTAATCTGTTTCTATTTGAATATACAGAGTTTTATCGGTATTCCGGATTTGGATTTTCATGATCAGATTTGTCCCATTCAGAACGGAGATTTCCATGAGCAGGAAACCCATTTTTGAGCATTTTTGCCAGATGCATTAGGTTCCAGGTCATAAAAGTGGTGTTGCGTGTGGTAAAATCATTCTCCGGACCGCCGGAATTTTTATCCAGGTAAGAGGGCCCTGGTCCAGCCTCACCTATCCAGCCGGCATCTGCCTGCGGCGGAATAGAATATCCCAAATGCTGTAAACTGTATAAAATATTCATGGAACAGTGTTTAATTCCGTCTTCATTTCCGGTGATGATACACCCTCCTACTTTATCGTAATAAGCATACTGACCTTGTTTATTTAATTTGGCGGAACTGGCATACAAACGTTCAATTACCATTGTTGCTACCGAAGATTTATCGCCGAGCCAGATCGGGGTACCAATCACTAAAATGTCAGCTTTCATAACTTTCTCCTGTATAGAAGGCCATTCATCGGTTTTCCAGCCATGTTTTGTCATATCGGGCTGCACCCCAAAAGCAATATCATGATCTACTACTCTTATCATTTCGGTTTTAACCGAATTAGCTTCCATAATTGTTTTAGACATCGACATTAAACCTTCCGTGTTTGAAATTTCCGGAGATTTTTTCAGGGTGCAACTTAAAAATAAGGCGCTGAGATCCGAAAAATCGGTTTTATTTTCTTTGTTCAATTTTTGCTGAATACTATTGAGCTTAAATTTCATAGGCTGATGATTTTTAATAAGATAGGAAAGCAAAAGCGCTAATCAAAAGATCAGTTCAAATAATCAATTATGTGGGATAGTTTTTTTGAAACGATAAGGAAGGTGAATCTAAAATTACTGCGAGACTAAATCTGCGTTAAAGCTTTCCGCGAAAGCGATAATTGTTGCAATAAAACCGATTAACTATTGCGGCAGTACGGGAAGCGTAAAAATAAATTTTGAACCCCTGTTCAACTCGCTTTCTGCCCAGATGGTACCATCGTGGCGTTTTATAATTTCAGAACTGAGGTATAAACCTATTCCAAATCCACTGATGCCGTGCATATTATTGCCTTTTACACGAAAATATCTGTCAAAAAGCATAGGAATATCATCTTTACTGATGCCCATACCCTCGTCTTTTACACTGAAATAAGCTGAATTGTTTTTGGTAGTACAAGCCACATGGATAGTAGAGTTTTTGGGAGAATATTTAAACGCGTTGGATATCAGGTTAGAAATTACATGAGCAATCTTTTCCCTGTCCGCATGAATCATGGTTCTTTCAAGCGGTGCAAAAATCACCGTATGAGTTTCATTTGTTGATTCGAGGTCTTCCTCCGCTTCCTTAACAAGGAAAGCCAGATCAAAATCTTGTTTATCTATATGAATTTTTCCAGATTCAAGTCTGGAAACGTTTAAGAAGCCGTTAATCATCTCATTCATTTTACCTACCTGCCGGTTGGCTTTTTCCAGAGCGGTCTTGGTAAATTCATCGTCGTATTTGCGGGCTCTGTTTAATAAGATCTGCACATAAGCGCTTAACGAGGTGAGTGGAGTTTTAAGCTCATGACTAACCATTCCTATAAAATCGTTCTTCCGCTGATCGTCCTGCTTCTGCTCGGTAATATCTATGCTGGAGCTAATATATCCCGCAAAAGTGCCATCTGTGTTAAACCGTGGCCTGTCTGTTGCCAAAAGCCACCCGTAATTTCCCGCCTTATTCAGAATTCTAAATTCTCCGGTAAAGGGAACCTGATTTTTAAAAGACGCTAAATATAAATTTAGAAAGTTCTCCTTATCATCCGGATGAATTAAATCTGCCCAGCCGAAATCTAATATTTCAGTTTGTGGCCTACCCGTAAAACGTGTCCAGGCTTCGTTAAAATAAACTGCTTTTCCGGTGTTATCGCCTACAGCAATTAAAATATCAGAGCCATCTGCCATGATTCTAAATCTTTCTTCACTCTCCCTTATTAAATCGAGCGAATGCTGTAACTCCAGCTTTGATAAATTCAGATCTTCATTTGTAGAAAATAATTGTTCATTCAACGCATTCAACTCTTCATTTATGGCCGCTAATTCTTCGTTCAGATTTTGTTCAATCATTTTGGCTTCCACCTG
>JBDTLL010000178.1:0-5087 GCA_039934815.1 Daejeonella sp.
GTAGTTAAATTTCAATAGTTATGGAATTGGCATGAATATTACATCTTTTAAAAAGATTTTAAACCGAGAAAATTATGAAAGGTATATTAACAGCAATTTTATTAGGAACTTTTGCCTTAAGCGCATTTTCCCAGAATATTGATAACCGACGAAAAATTGAGGTAACCGGTTCTGCCGAAGAGGAAGTGACTCCGGATATTATTTATATGACCATTTCTTTAAAGGAATATTTTAAAGACAGCAACAACAAGAAAAAAATTGAAATTGATTATCTTGAAAAGCAACTCCAATCCGCCGTTATAAACGCGGGTATTCCAAAAGAAAATTTCATGATCAACAATGTATCAAGCTATAATTATTATTGGGACAAAAAGAAAAACCCAGATTTTTTAGCAAGTAAACAATACAGAATTAAAGTAACAGACCTGAATAAATTTAACCAGATTATGGCCGCTGTAGATTCCAGAGGAATTGAATATAGCAATATTGACAGCTATGACTATTCAAAAATTGAAAGTCTGAAATCACAATTAAAAATAAAAGCTTTGCAGGCCGCTAAAGCTAAGGCCACATATCTTGCTGAATCCATCGGCGAAAAGATTGGATCAGCAATAGATATTCAGGAAATAAATAATGAATATTACCCTCAACCGATGTATCGCTCAAATGCAATGATGAAATCTGATACAATGAGTGAAGCGGCAACCATGCCGGATATAGATTTTAAAAAAATAAAGTTGAATTATCAGATGCGAACCGTATTTGAATTAAAATAATTCATTCCCAAAAATTTAGAAATCCTCTTCAAGAGGATTTTTTAATTTAGAGCTAATTCATAATTGTTTAACTTGGAATTTATCACAATAAAATCGATCCAAAAACGAATAAATAAGAATGGAAGAAGAAATAGTTAGAAGTGATGTCCCTTCCAAAAAGAAGATATTTTACACCATAAGGCCAGAACTCAAAGAGTATTTATTGAAGTATGACCGTGAAACAAAATTACCTGTTCAATACACAGATTTGTTGCGGTTTAACCTGCAAACCCCGCTTTTAGATAAAGATGGCAATAATACGCTTTGGCTCACGGTGTATTACGATGCTTCAGAAATGCGTGAGCTTTTTCCGAGCCTGACCCGCATTTACGCATTATTGCATACAGACGGCGATGTGGAAGTTATGGAGCATTTGCAAATTGCACGCATAGATTACTGCACTTTTGGGAATTCCAAACCGTTTAGGGTGCGAATTATAAATTTGTTAAATGATAATTATGACCATTTCTATGTGAAGATTGCGGATGCTTCCCGCGTGTATGGACTGGAATTAGAGCACGTTTTATCTCCAAACAGGATTACGTATTTAACCGATGATAATACGTTGATTGAAGAACATATTCCCGGTCTTCCCGGCGATGTTTTTATCGATCATTATCTTCAGGAAAGCAAATTCAATCAGATTAGAATCTGCAAGGAGTTTGTTAAATTTAATGAGCGCTGTTTTGTTCGCCTTTTAGGCGATATGCGCTCTTATAACTTTGTGGTAGATATCACGCCGGATATTGAAGGAAATCAATACAGAATACGTGCTATCGACTTTGACCAGCAATCTTACGAAGGCCGTTTAAAATTATATTTACCCCACTTTTTCAAAGAAAATATTAAGCTGGTAGAATTAGGCATGCAGCATCTTAATCTGAAAACAATGCGCCAGTATCAGGAAGAAGAAAGGACATTAATTTCTCACCGAATACGTTCCGCACATTACAGGTTGAATGATTTGTTTAATGTTATGATTACGGATGATATTTCTCCCAAAGAAAAAATTGAAGAATTAGGAATTGAACTTGCCGAACGATTTAATGCGCCGGTTTTTTTAACCTGCCAAACGATGGGTCAGATTGTTTATGAATTTCTAAGCCTGGTAGTTGGTAAAAAAATGAATCAGTAAACTGGTTAGTTATACTATTTCGAGCACTTTCTTTTTAGAAGCTTTTTGGGTTTTAGGTAAAGGTAAAAGAATTGAAAAAGTTGTCCCTACATTTTCTGTACTGTCAACAGAAATGGAACCCTTATTCAATTCGATAAAGTCTTTGCAAATCTTCAAGCCCATTCCTGTACCTTTTTCGTTAGAAGTTCCAAGAGTAGTATAGTTGGTAAATGAGAATAGTTTGCCAAGATCATCTCTCTTAATTCCAATTCCTGAATCTTTAATGCTGATGATTGCTTCTTTATCGCTTTCCTTATTGCTCAACTGAATAATTCCTCCCTCCCGGGTAAATTTTATCGCGTTAGAAATCAAATTTCTCAACACAATTTTAATTGTTTCCCTATCGGCGAATATTTCCAGATTTGAATCAAGTCTGTTTTCGATAACAATATTTTTTTGAGAGGAAAACTCTTTAAAAAATACGGTAAGTTCTTGTCCCAGTTCATGCACATTAAATACTACAGGTTTCACTTTAAAGCCGTCAAGCTGACTTTTTGCCCAGAGTAAAAGATTATCAACCAATAATAAGTTGTCCAGAAAATTCACTTTAATTAACGGAACCAATTCTTTAAAATCAGACTGATCCATCTGGTCGTTTTCAATCATCTCAAGCATAGGAATGATATGCGAAAATGGTGTCCGTAAATCGTGCGCAATTACAGAGAATAACGTGTTTTTAACAAGATTTGCCTCTTCCAGATTTTTATTCTGCTGATTGATAATCTTATTTTTACTTTCCATCCGTCGGTTAACTCTGCTCAGAATAAATACAGCAATTAAAATCACAATCAAACTTACAACCAATGTGATTACACGGGTTTTCTGACTACTTATGTAAGCTTTATTTTTCTCTTCTTCTTTACGGAGTTTTTGATTTTCTGCCTCGCTTTTTTCCGACTGGAATTTGATCTGATAAAAAGCTATTCTTTTATTTTTATTCGCGTTAGTTAAGCTGTCGCGTAATTCAGAATATTTTAAAAAGTTGTTTAAAGCCGATTTGCTGTCGCCTCTAATAGAATCTAACTGATAGAAATTGTGGTAGTTTTCAATAATAATTTCAGAGTATTCTACCCTTTTAGCAATGTTATTACTGATTTCAAAGAATTTTTGAGATTTATCATAATTGCCAAGCTGGAAATAAGCTTTTCCAAGAATCATATTAATATCTGAAAGTTCCTGATTAGGATGATTTTCATTGGTCTTATGAACTTCCATTACTCTTTCAGCAAGCTGAATGGCTTGTCTATACCTGCCTTTTTTTAATTCGTACGAAGCCAGATTTGAATATGAATTACCTAACAAATCCCTGTTTTCCTTTAAAAGAGCCAACGCAAGCATTTTTTGATAATAGAAATACGCTGTATCGAGCTGACCCAGAGCTTCGTAGTTATTACCAATATTTCCCAATAATAAAGCGGTTAAACGCGGTTCATTAATATCTTTAAGCTGCGCTTCTGCCTGGCGATAATATTTGATCCCTTCCTGATAGTCTTTGATTAATGAATAAAAATAGCCACTGTTGTTTAATGCTTTGGAGGCACCAACTTTGTTATTGGTGTTTTTATAAAATTTATAAGATTTATCAAAATAATCAAGCGCCATCGGATTGGCATCCTTGAACATATAATACAAACCGATATTTTTATATGCGCCACCTATCCCGTTAGTATAGTTTATTTTTTGCGATAGAACTAATGCTTTTTGCGCATTACTATAAACCTCTTTAAGATCTATAAAACAATTTTTGAATGAAATATCATTAAGTAAATTAACGCGGGAAGTATCTTCCAGAGTCGCGGTATTTAATCGATTAACTAAACTATCTAACTGTTTATTTTGCGCTAAAGCTGGATTGAGGACGGCAAAAACTGTAAATAAAATTAATATAACTTGCCTTTTTAAAACACCTTTTGGAAGTTTAATCAGAAAAGAAATAATTATATTAATATTCAAAATAGATTTTGTTGTGGCTAATATATACGCTTACAAAAAATATAAGTTGCCGAATATCATAAAAATATAGTTGCCGTGCAAGCAATCTTAAAAAGCAGTTAATGAATTATTTATCTGGGAAACTGAGATTTTGTTAATGAAAATATAAGTTTACTCCAGTTGAAGAATTAAATCATCGGTATTAACTAACGTACCCGGATTTAATACAATCTTTTCAATAATTCCATCTGCTGATGCCGCAATATTTGTTTCCATTTTCATGGCTTCAACCATAAATAAAGGCTGATTCTTTTTTACACTGTCGCCGGTTTTCACAAATATTTTTGAAAGCAGTCCTTGTAACGGCGAACCGATGTGTTTTGAATCGGATTTATTGATTTTCTGATTCTCCTTTTTTATAACTTTTATAGACGTATCCTGTACTTCAATATTTCTGGTTTGTCCATTTAATTTGAAAAATACAGTCCGCATCCCTTTCTCATCCGGCGGACCAATAGACAATAAACGGATAAGCAAAGTTTTGCCTCGTGCTATTTCTAAAGTGGTTTCATTTCCGGGTTTCATCCCAAAGAAAAAATATGGCGTCGGCACAACCGAAACATCGCCAAACTTCCTGAAAACCTGAATTGCATCTTCAGTAACTTTCGGATAAAATTTATAGGACAAATAAGTTGTATAAGGAAGATCCGCACCAAATTCTTCCTGAAATTTCAAAAAATCATTTTTTAAATCCAAATGTGGCAAAAACGAGTTGGGCCTAACATGGAAAGGTTTTTTGCCTTTTAAAATTATCCGTTGTAATTCCGTTGGAAACCCACCTTCCGGCTGACCGATTTCTCCCATAAAATAAGAAACAACAGAATCCGGGAAAGAAATCTCATCGCCGCGGGTAAAAATATCTTCTTTACTAATATCATTTGCAACCATGTACTGCGCTAAATCTCCAACCACTTTAGAGCTTGGCGTAACCTTTACGATGTCGCCAAAAAGCTCATTTACTTCCGCATATCTTTCTTTAATCTCTTCAAATTTATCTCCAAGGCCTAAAGCAATTGCCTGGGGTTTTAAATTAGAATATTGCCCTCCCGGGATTTCATGATGAAAAACTTCAGCAGAACTTGATTTCATTCCAGATTCAAAAGGAT
>JBDTLL010000179.1:0-5076 GCA_039934815.1 Daejeonella sp.
AATCCGGATGATATTATTGAGCGTTACGGAGCCGACACATTGCGTTTGTACGAAATGTTTTTAGGTCCTTTGGAGCAAAGTAAACCCTGGAACACCAACGGTATTGAAGGAGTTTTTAAATTCCTGCGCAAATTCTGGAAGCTATTTCATGACGATCAGTTTAATTTTACGGTTAGCGATGAAGAACCAACAAAAGCAGAACAAAAAGCTTTGCATAAAATAATCCGCAAAGCGGAAGAAGATATTGAACGTTTTTCATTCAACACATCGGTTTCAAGTTTTATGATTTGTGTGAACGAATTAACGGACTTGAAATGCAACAAGCGTGAAATATTGCAGCAACTGGTAAAAGTTCTGCATCCGTATGCGCCGCATATTACAGAAGAATTATGGGTTTTGTTAGGAAACGAAGCGGGCACATTATCTTTCGCAGAATACCCGGTTTTTAATCCGGAGTTTTTAATCGAGAACGAATTTGCCTACCCGATTTCAATAAACGGCAAGATGAAAATGAACTTAAATATTTCATTAAGCCTGAATCAGCCGGAAGTTGAGCAGCTTGTTTTGAATAATGAAGATGTTAAACGATACCTCGACGGGAAGTCTCCAAAAAAGATGATTTATGTTAAAGGCAAGATTGTCAACATTGTAGTTTAATAGAAACAGAAAATAAATTTAAAGGGGCTCAGGCCCCTTTTTTATTTATACAATGTCTGCAAAATCTGTAACTCAGATGTTACCCTTTTTCACAATTTCACAAGCAATTGGCTGTAACAATAGATATATCTTCGCGACTAATAAAAAACAAAATTTATATGAAGCGTTTACTTTTACTATTATCATTAACCTTATATATGGCTGCCGCGATGGCACAGGCACCCGGTGGTGGTGCACCGTCTATCACGGGACGAGTTTCCGGATATATAATTGACTCTTTAACTCAGCAACCGGTTGAATATGCAACCGTTGGATTGGGCCGCAGTGGCGGAACTAAAACTACTAACGGATCTTTAACAGACGATAAAGGAAGTTTTAAAGTAGAAAATGTTGCTCCGGGAAGTTACCGTATCGTAATTGCTTTTTTAGGCTACGAAACAAAAGTGATCGACCCGATCCAAACAAGTCCGGAGAAACCAGATTTAAATATTGGAAAGATCATTCTGTCTCCAAATCAGAAAATGCTGAATGAAGTTCAGGTTACAGGTTCTGCAGCGATAATTGAAAATAAAATTGACAAAATAGTTTATAACGCAGAACGCGATGTAACCGTTGGTGGTGGAAACGCAACCGATGTTTTACGTAAAGTTCCATTGCTTTCGGTAGATATTGACGGAAACGTTTCTTTACGCGGAAGCCAGAATGTTAGAGTTCTGATCAATGGAAAACCATCCGGCTCTATGGCCAATAACATGGCAGATGCTTTGAAAATGATTCCAGCCGATCAGATCAAAAATGTGGAAGTAATTACAAGTCCGTCTGCAAAATATGATGCTGAGGGAACTTCGGGAATTATCAATATCATCACCAAAAAGAAAGATGTAGCAGGTGTTAGCGGCTCTATAAGTGGAGGTTTGGGTACACGCCAGAATAATGGAAACGCCAACTTAAACGTCAAAACCGGAAGATTAGGTTTAACCGGAAATATTGGCGGTCACGGTGGTTGGCCGGCAACCAGCGAAGTTAATTTTAAGCAAACAGATCTTCAGGGAAACCCGATTTTTAATCAGACAAGCAGCAGCGAATTTTCACGTTTGGGTTACCGCGGTTCTGTAGGTGCCGATTACGATTTTAACAGCTTTAATGGAGTGACAACTACGTTGAGCTTCAACCGTTTTGGAAACACGTTTGCCGGAGATGTAAATTCCATCAGATATTTGGCTGGCGGAAATGATGTTTCTGTAAGCAACACCGACCGGGAAATTAAAATTCCGGGTTTTGACTGGAACATGGATTACACGCATAAATTCAAAAAAGCCGGACATGAATTATCCTTCGCCGGACAATTAAGCCAAAGTAAAAACATTCAGGATTATACTACACTTTTTGATGGCGGCATAAATCCGGATGAAATTGGAAATAATGATGCAAACAATAAAGAAGTAACCCTGCAAACAGATTACGTTCAGCCTTTCAAAAAAGTAACACTCGAGTCGGGTTTCAAAACCATTTTAAGAGATATTAACAGCACAACTTTAATTGATACGGCAGCTGGTAATAATTTTGTCCGTAATAGAGATCGTTCTAATGAATTTGATTACAATCAGGACGTTGTAGCAGGATATTCTACTTTAGGTTTTACGCTGGCAAAAAACTACGGAGTTAAGTTAGGAACTCGTGTTGAATACACAAAGATCTCCGGTAATTCAACTTCAGGCAATGTGGTTCCGTTTGAAAACGATTACGTGAATTTTGTGCCGAGTTTAACGATTTCCAGAACGTTCAAAAATTTCAGAACGGTAAAAATCAGCTACAGTAAACGTATTCAGCGTCCAAGTTTATTTTACCTGAATCCTTTCAGAAATTCCAGCGACTTAATCAATCAGTCAGAAGGAAATCCATACTTATCTCCGGAAGTTTCAAATAATATTGAATTGGGTTTTTCCACTTTCGTGAAAACAACCGTGTTTAATGCATCAGTTTACTATCGCAACACGCAAAATGTTATTGAAAGCTTTATTGAGAAAGGAACAGATTTAACAACAGGAAACGAAGTAAACATTCAGACATTTGATAATATTGGAACAAACAATTCTTTCGGAATGAATTTGTTCGGCTCTATTAATCCGGTTTCAAAATTAACGTTAAGAGGAAATGTGAACTTATCAACGTACGATATACAGCCTAATGGGTTTTCAACCAGCCAGTCAGATCAAACGTATGTGAACTACAATTCGTTTTTAAGTGCGAGCATGATCTTCCCGAAAGGATTTACAGCCGAAACTTTCTTTATTGTAAACTCTCCGCGTCGTACTTCGCAGGGAACCAATGCCGGTTTTAACATGTGGAACATCGGTATGAAAAAAGAAATTTTGAAAAAGAAAGGAAGCATTGGTTTGAATATTATCGATCCGTTAAACGAGCGCAAAAACTTCAAATCGAATATTAATACGCAGAATTTTGTGCAATCGTCTAATTTCTCAATTCCTTTCCGTTCAGTTGGAGTTAATTTTAGCTGGCAGTTTGGTAAGATGAATTTCAACCCAAATCAGAAGAAAAGACGTGTTAACAATGATGACCTTAAGCAAGGAGATCAGGGCGCAGGCCAGCAATAAGAATTTTAGTTTTGATTGTGGAAGCCGGTTTCTGTAAAGGAACCGGCTTTTTTTAATTCTTTTTTACCTTTTTCAGGATGAGTAAATTCTGTGCGTTATTGCTAAATCCGGTTATATTATTTTGATACAAGTTTATCAACTGATCATAAAATAAGATAATCACAGGCGATTCCTCCATCACCAGATTATCCATTTCGCGGTATAAAGCGTAACGCTTTTCATCATCTGTTTCAGAAAAGGAACGCTCAAATAGTGCATCAAATTTTTTGTTTTTAAAACTGGTATAATTTGGGCCTATCGGGACGAAATTTTTCGAGTAAAAAACAGACAGGTAGTTTTCAGCGTCGGGATAGTCCGCGATCCAGGAACCACGGAAAAAGTTGACGCTTTTCTTGGCAATCAACTCGCGTAAGCTGGAAGTCTGGTTTACTTCCACCTTACATTTAATTCCCACAGCCGTTAATTCTCCCTGCACAAATTCGATCAAATCTTTATAAGTTGTAGAAGTTTGTAGTTTTATTTCGGGCATTCCTTCTCCGTTTGGAAAGCCGGATTCTGCCAGAAGTTTTCTGGCCAGTTCCGGATTATATTCATAACCTTTTACAGCTTCCATATCAAAACCTGGCATTCCTTTCGGGATAAAACCCGCATGACCGGGCGTTCCAATGCTGTTCCTAAGATATTTTACCATCTTTTTCCGGTCGATTGAATAGTTTATTGCCTGCCGGATCTTCTTGTTTTTTAATGGCGAGTTTTTCACGATTGCCATGCTGCTATCTACTAATATTCCTAGGTATTCTGTGTTGAGATATGGGCCGGTGCGCAATTGAAATTTTCCGTCGTACTTACGTGTCATTTTCCCGGATTTGGTTAAGATATCATCGCGGTAGCTGCCATCAATTCCATTAAAAAAGTCCAGATTTTTTTTAATAAATTCCATAAAGGCGGTTTGCTTATCAGGAATAAAAGTGGAACGGATAGCATCCATATAAGGAAGTTTTTGCTTTCCGTCGCTTTCCCAATAATTTTCGTTTTTTAAGAAAACCAGAATTTCGCCCTCTTTCCAGTATTTAAACTTAAATGGTCCGGTGCCGATGGGATGATGGCGGAAATCTTTGCCATAATGCTCGGTTATTTCGTGCGGAACAACGGAGCAATACTGGGCTGTTAGCATGCTCAAAAAAGGTGTGAAAGGCTTTTTTAAATGAATTAAAAGCGTACTGTCATTAGCAGCTTCAAATGATTTATTGCTGCTAAGTTTATCATTAAAAATCCATGCGCCGGATGACGCTACTTTAGGATCAATTATCCTGTTGAAACTATAAACAAAATCTGCGGCCAGCACTTTACGTCCTTTCCCATTTGGAAACAGCGGATCATCGTGAAAGTAAACGTCATTCCGTAAATGAAATGTGTAGCTTTTACCATCGGGTGAAATTTCCCAGCTTTTAGCAATAGCCGGGATGGTTTTTAAGTCATCATCTACCTGCACCAAACCATTAAATAATTGGTTCACCATCCAAAGTGCATTTTGATTTCGGGCGAAAGCCGGATCTAAAGAAGTTAAGCCATCATTTAAATTGATGTTGAAAACCGTTTTGCCCGAAGTTTCTTTGCTGTTGTTGCATGAAAGTATTAAGAGAAAAAAACCAAGACTTAAAACAGTGGTTCTGAAGTGTAGATTCATTAATTGTATTGGTATATATTTAAATTTGATAACAGATTAATTTGTTGACGTTCGCAGGCTTCATTGCGATTTGTACATTTGCACAAATTAAATCATTAATGACGCATAAAAAAATAA
>JBDTLL010000180.1:0-5043 GCA_039934815.1 Daejeonella sp.
CCGATCAAAAGTAAAAACCGCCGAATTTCTTGCTGGAAAACCACAATGAGCGCAATAAAGCCCACGCTGACAAAGCCTCCAAGAATTTCGGTAAGTAAACGCATGTGAGCCTGTTTCACAATTAAGTAAAACACATAAATAATTACCAATCCCAATAAAATATTTAATGCAATTGTGCCCCTAATGAGGTTGTAAGCATAATATATTATTATCGCGACAAGCAGAATATCTACAACATCAAGAAATCTGAGATTTAGAAAACTGAAATCAAAACTCTCCATAGCGCTGAAAATTACTAATTTGATTTGAGATTAGCGGCAATGGTTTTTTGAGCAAAGTTGAAAATAGTTAATTTGAATTGAGTTTTTCCACCAGTTTTACAGCTTCCACAGCGGGCTGCACATCGTGAACTCTTAATATGGAAGCTCCATTTAGCAAAGCAATTGTATTTAACACGGTTGTTCCGTTTAAGGCCTCATCTGCAGGTATATCTAAAGTTTTATAGATCATAGATTTTCTGGATAATCCGGCTAAAAGGGGCAATCCAAGAATCTGGAAATCTTTCAGTTTGCTTAATAGCTGATAACTTTGTTCTGGTTTTTTGGCAAAGCCGAAACCCGGATCCAAAATTATATCATAAACTCCGCAAGATTTTAAAGAGAATATTTTCGCGGAAAAGTAGCTGAAAACCTCATCAAAAACATTCAAATAGTTTGTTTCCCGATTCATGGTTTGCGGAGTTCCACGCATGTGCATTAAAATATAAGGAACCTTTAATTTTCCGGCGGTAGCAAACATCTGAGAGTCCATTTCTCCGCCCGAAATATCATTAATCAGATGTGCTCCAGCCTCAATTGCTGCTTTAGCAACGTCATGGCGGAAAGTATCAATTGAGAAAATTGCTTTGGGAAACTCTTTTACTAATTTATCAATAACCGGCATTAATCTGTTTAATTCGCTTTCCGCGGAAATGTGTTCTGCGTTTGGTCGCGAAGAATAAGCGCCGACATCAATTATTGCCGCACCTTCTGAAAGCATTTTTTCCGTTTTGCTTAAAGCGGTTTTGATTTCATTATTTTTTCCGCCGTCATAAAAGGAATCTGGCGTCAGGTTTAAAATTCCCATCACTTTGGGAATGGAAAGGTCCATTAAAGTGCCCCGAAGATTAAGTGTTGATTTTTGATGAAAAACTGTATTTTTATCGCTCATTAAGCGACAAATTACCAATAAATTCATCTTTCAAACAAATAAATCAACATTGGCTAAGAATACAGCAGCAGAGTACGAATCTGTAATAAAAGTTTGTAAGGAGCTTTTTTTAAAGAAAACAAGTGATTACGGAACAGCCTGGCGCATTCTGCGAATCTCGTCAATAACAGATCAGATTTTTATAAAAGCACAACGCATCAGAACTCTGGAAGAAAAAAAGATCTCTAAAGTAGGGGAAGATATTACTTCAGAATATATCGGGATTGTTAACTACTGCGTAATAGCCATGATGCAATTATTGCTTGCAGATGATGACCGCACAGATATTCCGGTTGAAGAGGTTGAAGTTTTGTTCGATCAGAAAGTCAACCAAACAAAAGAATTAATGTTCGCAAAAAATCACGATTATGGTGAAGCATGGCGTGATATGCGCATCAGTTCTTTAACAGATTTGATTTTGATGAAATTACTTCGCGTAAAGCAAATTGAAGATAATGCCGGACAGACTTTAGCTTCTGAAGGTGTAAAAGCTAATTATCAGGATATGCTGAATTACTCCGTTTTTGCGCTGATCAAATTGAATGTTAAATAATATTAAAATTTACTATTGAATTTATATCTTAATTTTTAAGATATTCCCTGCTATCTATGAAGAAAATTTTATTGAATTTCAGCACAACACTTGTTGGACTATTATTTATATTCTCCGGCGTTATTAAAGCCAACGACCCATTGGGTTTTGGCTACAAATTGCAGGAATATTTTGAAGTTTTCCATATTACATTTTTACATGATCTGGCCCCGGTTATCGCGATTGTACTTTGTACAATTGAAATTGTGTTAGGCGCCTTATTATTCCTTGGTTTTTGGTCACGCAAAGTTTCTGCGGGCTTATTGGCGATGATCATTTTCTTTACTTTTTTAACGTTCTACTCTGCATTTTTTAAGGTGGTTACATCTTGTGGATGTTTCGGAGATGCCATTCCGCTTACGCCGTGGCAATCTTTTAGCAAAGACTTAATTCTGCTGGTGCTGATTCTGTTTATCTATTTTAACAGAGATACTATTCGGCCGACTATAAAATCAGAAAGTGCCCGCAAAGTTATTGCAGCAATCATTGTTATAATTGCTCTGGGTTTTGGATTATACACTTATAATTTTCTGCCTGTTTTAGATTTTCTGCCTTATAAAGTTGGGAGCAATATTCCGCAAAATATGAAAGTGCCGGCCGGAGCCGAACCGGATGTTTATGAGATTACTTACCAGATGAAAAACAAGAAAACTGGCGAAACTAAAAAAGTGAACGATCAGGAATATCTTAAGAGCGAAATCTGGAAAGATAAAAATTGGGAGATTATTGGCGAGCCGGAAAATAAGCTCATAAAAAAAGGCTATGATCTGCCAATTAAAGATTTAAAAGTTACTGATTCGCAGGGAACGGATTATAATGCTGAAATTTTTGAAAACCCATATTACAATCTGGTTTTTGTGGCCTATGATCTTACCAAAAGCAATTTACCCGCAATTGGCAAATTAAATGCTATCGCGATGAATGCTGCAGAAAATTATAACATCCGTTCGGTGTTGTTAACTTCTGCTTCCGCGGCAGACGCAGAGCAATTTGCAAAAGAAAATAAGCTGATTATGGAAGTATTTTATGCCGATGGAATTCCCCTGAAGAGTATGGTTCGGGCCAACCCGGGAATTCTTCTCTTAAAAAACGGGAAAGTGATCAATAAGTGGCATTATAATAATGTTCCAACTTATCAGGAACTGGCCAGTAAATATTTTGATAAAAATCAGTAATGTTCAGATACGCAATTCGGAAAGTGATTTATGGATTGGCGGTTCTGGCAGGAATTGTAGTAGTTGTATTTTTTCTGTTCAATATTCTGCCGGGAGACCCCGCCAGAATGACGCAGGGACAACGTTCTGATGTGCAATCTTTAGAAGCTGTTCGCAAAGAATTTGGTTTGGATAAACCCATTCCGGTTCAGTTTGCCTATTATATAAATGATCTTTTACCCATTTCCATTCATTTGGATGATTCGGTTTCCCGGGAGAAATATAACTATGTTAAACTTTTCCCGGTAGGGAATAACAAAATAATTGCTCTTAAAAAGCCGTACTTACGCCGGTCATACCAGAGTAAACGCGATGTAAGCAATATATTAGCCGAAACAGTGCCCAATACCTTTATTCTGGCACTTTCCGCGATGATATTTGCCACTTTTATCGGGATATTTTTAGGCGTTCTTTCGGCTGTCAATAAAGATACATGGATAGACAGATCGGCCAATGCATTTGCTATTTTAGGAATTTCTGCACCTTCTTTTTTCGCAGGGATAATAATTGCATGGCTATTTGGGTTTGTATTAGGTGACATTACCGGATTAAACATGTCTGGCAGTTTGTATAATTATGATCCCTTTCGGGGAGAAATTATTACCTGGAAAAATTTAATACTTCCAATGATAACTTTAGGTTTACGGCCTTTAGCAATTATTGTACAGCTAACCAGAAGTGCAATGCTGGATGTTTTAAGTCAGGATTATATTCGTACGGCAAGGGCGAAAGGATTGAGTAACCGGAAAATAATTTACAAGCATGCGTTAAAAAACGCGTTAAATCCGGTTATTACCGCAATTTCGGGTTGGTTTGCATCGCTTTTAGCGGGCTCTTTTTTTGTGGAGTATATTTTTGGATATAACGGTTTGGGCAAAGCAACCGTAGAAGCATTGGAGTTGTCGGATTTTCCGGTTGTAATGGGTTCTATATTATTCGTCGCTTTTATATTTGTGATCATTAATATTATGGTTGATATTTTATATGCTTTTGTAGATCCAAGAGTAAAATTGACCTGATATGATTGCAGAAAGTTTAAAATATACAAAGCTTGCTGATGAAATTATGATCGATGTTTTTGAGAGTAATACACTCGAACTCGAAAAAGCAGAACAATTATTTAGTCATGTTTTATCCGCACAGCATGTTTGGATGAAACGCATTTTGGGAGAAAAAGAAGAGTTGGGAATTTGGCAACTTCACGATAGAAAATTATTCAGAGAAATACATAATTCTAATTTTTTGATGATCGATAAAATTTTAGATCAGATTGAATTGGAGAATGAAATAAAATACAGGAATTCATCTGGACAGGAATTCAGTAATAAAGTTAAAGACATTCTGTTTCATGTGGTAAATCATTCAACTTATCACCGTGGACAGATTGCAACTTTGCTTAAAGCCGCAGGAATTTCTCCTCCGGTAACAGATTATATAATGTTAAAACGTCAGGATTTAATATGAGAATTTTTTTAATAGGATTTATGGGAAGTGGGAAGAGTAGTATTGGAAAAAAGCTTGCCAGCCATATGAAAGTTGAGTTTTTTGATACCGATAAATTGCTGGAGCAAAAAACCGGAGTTCGGATTGCAGACTATTTTGCACGTTATGGAGAACAGTCTTTTAGAGAAGAAGAAAAAGAAATCCTGCAAAAAGGCTGGTATCCTGAAGATTGTGTAATAGCAACCGGCGGCGGCGCACCGTGTTATGCAGATAATATGGAATGGATGAGCAAAAACGGAAAAGTAATTTACTTATCACTGCCCGCAAAAGGTTTGGCCAACAGGTTGGAAAATTCAAATACAGACCGGCCGCTAATCAATAATTTACAGGGAGAAGCTTTAGTAGATTTTATTTCTGCAAAACTGGAAGAACGTGAAGAATTCTATAATAAAGCAGGCTTTATAGTGAGCGGAACGGATTTAACTGCCCAGAAACTGGCAAATTACCTGGAAATGCAGGCTAGTTATATGGATATTAAAAATTAAA
>JBDTLL010000181.1:0-5034 GCA_039934815.1 Daejeonella sp.
ATTCCTCCTTCGGGCAATAATTTGTCTTGCGGATTTGAAGTTTTGAATCCGCTGAAATGCTTTATCAATGCTTCACGGGCAATATCATCCAGATCTAAACCACCAAGCCGGGTAACTGCGCCGGTAAAATATTTGTCAATTACTTTTTGCTGAATGCCCAATATTTCGCAAACCTGAGAACCGTGATACGACTGCAATGTCGAGATTCCCATTTTAGAAAAAATCTTTAATAAGCCGTCGCCTAGTGCTTTCACGTAATTTTTTTTCAAAATTGAAAGCTCTGTATTCGTTCCGATTTTACCGTCCGATTTTAATTTACTGATAGATGCTAAAGCGAGATAAGGATTTATCGCGGTAGCGCCAAAGGCAATTAAACAGGCAAAATGATGGGTCTCCCAGGCATCGCCGGCCTCAGCCACCAAACCTACCGAACCACGAAGGCCTTTCCGGATCAAATGATGATGCACTGCCGAAACTGCTAACAACGAAGGAATGGAAGCATGTTCCGAATCTAAGGCCCGATCTGAAAGAATCAAAACTTCAAAACCATCATGAACCGCGTCTTCGGCATAACGGCATAAACGGTCCAGTCCTCTTTGCATAGAACCACTTAATCCATCAGCTTTAAAATACGTTTGAAGAGTTTTTGCGTGGAATAATCCAGTATCGATACTTCGTAGTTTTTCCAACTCGATATTATCCAAAATAGGTTGCGATAAAGCAACACAATGGCAATGCATTTTATCTTCATCTAATAAATTGCCGTTATTACCCATAAATCCCACCAAACTCATAACTAAGCGTTCACGAATTGGATCTATTGGCGGATTGGTGACCTGAGCAAAAAGTTGCTTAAAATAACTACTGAGATGTTGCGGCCGATCTGATAAAATAGCTAAGGGAATATCAGTTCCCATAGAACCAATTGGTTCTTTGGCGTTTTCGGCCATTGGTTTTAAAATTACTTCCAGATCTTCGCGGGAGTAGCCAAAGGCCTTTTGGTATTTTAAAATTGATTCATCAGACAATTGCGTAAAAGCGACGCGTGGTTCAGCAAGTTCTTCTAAACGGATTTTATAATTTTCCAGCCACTGACTGTAAGGTTGCTTATAAATAAGCTCATCTTTCACTTCAGTATCTGACAGAACTTTCCCCTTTTCGATATCTACGATCAACATTTTTCCGGGTTGCAAGCTGCATTTTTCAACTACAGAACTTTCATCCGTAACTAAAACTCCAGCTTCTGAAGCAACAATAATTCGGTCATCATTTGTGATCAAATAGCGTAAAGGCCGTAATCCGTTACGGTCAAGGGTTGCTCCTATTATTTTTCCATCCGTAAACGTAATTGCCGCCGGCCCATCCCAGGGTTCCATTAACGTAGCATGATATTCGTAAAACGCTTTCTTAACAGGATCCATTTGTTCGTTTCCGTCCCACGCTTCCGGAATTAACATCATCATCACATGTGGCAATGACCTTCCGCAGTGAAATAAAAGTTCTACTACGTTATCCAGACAGGCCGAATCAGATTGATTGTTATCAATTACGGGCAGGATCATATCCATTTCTTCTTGAGAGAAAAATGGAGAGGCGAACGATCGGATGCCGGAATAAAACCAATTTAAATTCCCCTTCAATGTATTAATTTCTCCATTGTGGGATATAAAACGAAATGGCTGTGCTAATTTCCATGACGGAAAAGTGTTGGTTGAAAAACGTGAATGAACCATTCCAAAAGCTGAAACACATTGTTCATTTTCCAGATCGGTAAAATATTTTCGGACTTGCAAACTTGTTAATTGTCCTTTATAAATAATAATATTTTGAGAAGCTGACGTAACATAAAATTGTGCTGCCAGAGATTTTAGTTCTGTTGAAATAAGCTTCGTTACGTAGTTTTTAAATACATATAGCTTTCGTTCAAACTCTTCAGGACTTTGACAGGAGTTTGGCTTTTTCATAAAAACCTGCTCCATATCCGGCTCAGCCGAAAGGGCTGTTTCACCAATATTAGTTGAATTTACCGGAACCCGGCGATAAGCCAGAATTTCCAGATTTAATTTATCGGCAGCTTTCTGAATAAGTGCTTTACAAGCTTTTTTTATCGTTACTTTCTTAGGGAAAAAGAACATGGCAACTCCATAATCTCCCGGAAGGGGAAGTTCTATATTGAGCTTTACCAATTCTTCTTTAAAAAATAAATGCGGGATCTGAATCAGAATTCCGGCGCCATCGCCAGAATCGGGGTCACAACCGCAGGCACCCCGATGCTCCATATTTTCTAAAATAGTTAAGGAGTCGGATACTATTTCGTGAGATTTTTCGCCTTTGATATGAGCTATATAACCAACTCCGCAAGCATCATGTTCAAATGTGCTGTCATATAGTCCCTGTGGCGGAATTTCATTATACATCTTCATAATGAATTAGTTAAGTCATGAAGCCTAAAATAAAGATTTCATTTCCAATTATTCATTATTCAAAAATTATTGATAATTTATCAATAAACACTTTCAAAAAGCAAATTATTTTAAATTATCATCAAAAATAAACCCTAAAAATTGTAAAAATAATAATTGATAAAATTTTAATTTTTATTGATTTCCAAAAAAATAAAATTGTCGATTGTTTAAACAATCATACTTTCTGATAATCAGCACTTTAAAATGAGCAGATAATTTTAATACCCTGAAATAGGTTTTGCTTTATGGAATGATGCAAAAATTGTTACTTTTGTGGCGGGTAAGTCTTTTACGACCAGCTCCTTTTGAACTCCCCCAGGGTGGGAACGCAGCAAGGGTAGAAGGTTGAGCGGTGCGATAAAAGGGGCTTGCCCATTTTTTTTTCTTTAAATTTTGCTTTCAGACGATTAGATAATTTGACCATTTGTCAATGCCTGCTAACGCCCTTCTTCAAAATAGTAAACCAGTTGAGCAAATTTCTCAACTGAATTTGCCACCAGCAAATTTTCGGAAAACTTCAATTTTTTTTCATCGCATCAATCACTTCACTCCAGCAAGTGATTTTTTACATACGCAACAAATCCACAATATTATATGAAATTTTTTATAGACACGGCAAACTTAGCCCAAATCAGAGAAGCACAGGACCTGGGAGTTTTAGACGGTGTAACTACCAATCCAAGTTTAATGGCTAAAGAAGGTATTACTGGGCAGGAAAACGTAATTAATCATTACAAAGCTATTTGTGAAATTGTGGATGGCGATGTAAGTGCCGAGGTTATTGCTACTGATTATGAAAACATGATTAAAGAAGGCGAAGTGTTGGCTGCGTTAAATCCGAAGATCGTCGTTAAAGTACCAATGATTCGCGAAGGAATTAAAGCCATCAAATATTTCAGCTCGAAAGGAATTAAAACCAATTGTACATTGGTATTTTCTGCAGGTCAAGCTTTATTAGCTGCAAAAGCGGGTGCGACTTATGTTTCTCCTTTTATTGGTCGTTTAGATGATATTTCAACTGACGGTTTGGCTTTAATTGAAGATATCCGTTTGATATATGATAACTATGGTTACGAAACGCAAATTTTAGCTGCTTCAGTTCGTCATCCAATGCATATTATTGAATGCGCAAAATTAGGTTCTGATGTAATGACCGGGCCATTATCTGCGATTATTGCTTTGATGAAACACCCATTAACAGACAACGGATTAGCCCAATTTCTTGCTGATCACGCAAAAGCGGCTGGAAAATAATCTGCTATTTATTAAATAGAAAAGGCTTGCTAATTAGTAAGCCTTTTTTTGTGAAGCGAATTATCGAAATATAAAAGCATTGTAATTATCGCCGCGTAAGTCTTAAATAAAGGCTTAATATCAATTATAATTTATTTCTTTTGAACAAAGCAGTTAATTTTTCCTTCTATCATCAATGAAAATAACGAACAGCGAAATTGATATTTTAATCATCGGCGGCGGCCCAATTGGTTTAGCCTGCGGACTGGAAGCCAAAAAAAATGGTCTCTCCTACGTGATCATTGAAAAAGGAACTCTGGTAAATTCTCTTTATAATTACCCAATTAACATGACTTTTTTCTCCACTTCAGAAAAACTGGAAATTGGGGGAATTCCATTTGTTTCAAATAATATCAAACCAACCCGTGCTGAGGCATTAGAATATTACCGTCGCGTTGCCACAAGCGCAAAACTAAATATCAATTTGTTTGAAGAAGTTCAATCGCTTACAAAAAGCGATGGAAAATATTTAATACATACCTCGAAATCAGATTATATTGCAAAAAATGTAATTGTTTGTACCGGATTTTATGACATTCCGAACAAGCTTAACATACCCGGAGAAGAACTGGAAAAAGTAAGGCATTATTATGGAGATCCGCATTATTATGCGATGCAAAAAGTGCTAGTTGTTGGAGCCAGCAACTCATCTGTTGACGCGGCCTTAGAGACCTACCGAAAAGGAGCAGAAGTCACAATGGTGGTACGAGATAAGGAGATTGGTGAGCGTGTTAAATATTGGGTTAGGCCGGATATTATTAACCGAATAAAAGAAGGCAGTATTAAAGCATATTTCAACTCAAATTTATTGCGCATAAATCAAAACGAAGTATTGATCCAAACTCCCGAAGGAAAAGTCACTTTAGAAAATGATTATGTTTTAGCACTAACAGGATATAAACCAAACTTCGAATTTCTAAAAAAACTGGGTATTAACCTTTCTAAAGACGAAAAACAAATTCCAGAACACGATCTGGAAACGATGGAAACCAATCAAAAAGGAATTTACCTGGCGGGAGTAGTTTGCGGCGGAATGGAAACGCACATCTGGTTTATAGAAAATTCAAGGGTGCATGCAGAGAAAATTATTGAACATATTTTAGAATCGAAAACTGTCGATTGATATCCCTCTAATTTATTAAATGCATAATCTCACTTAATGGCTGATCGCTGTTGATCAATATTCCTTTAACTCCGGCTGCTTCCCCGGCAATAACATCACGTTCGCGGTCGCCGATAAAGTATGATTTTGACGCATCTACGTTAAAACGGGCAA
>JBDTLL010000182.1:0-5033 GCA_039934815.1 Daejeonella sp.
GATAACAGGCATAACTCTTTGGATTCCCGTTTTTGGGGATATGTTCCCGAAGATCATATTATTGGGAAAGCCATGATCACCTGGATGAGTTTTGATTCAAAAAAAGATATTTTTCATTCGTTGAGATTCGACCGGATTTTTAAAAGTATAGAGTAAATCTGAAGCGTGTATAATTGCCGGCTTTTCATTTTAATTCTAAAATGTTTGTAGATTAAGCCGCCAAACTTTTTTACATGACTAAAACTTTACCACTAAACAAAAATATCACTCTTCTTATTTTAGTAGCTGCACTGGGCTATTTTGTGGATATTTATGATCTGCTGCTTTTCCTGATCATCAAAAATAAAAGTTTAGAAAGTTTAGGCGTTCCTGCCTCAGAAATCTCTGATAAAGGCTTATGGTTAATGAACTGGCAGATGGCAGGTTTATTAATTGGAGGTATTTTATGGGGAATAATTGGCGACAAGAAAGGACGATTATCAGTCCTGTTCGGTTCAATTATCATGTATTCGCTTGCCAATATTGCCAATGGTTTTGTGCATGATATTAACTTGTATGCAGCTTTGCGATTTATTGCCGGAGTTGGTTTAGCCGGAGAACTTGGCGCCGGTATTACACTCATCAGCGAAAGCATGAGTAAAGAAAAGCGTGGTTACGGAACCATGATTGTAGCAACAATTGGACTAATGGGTGCCGTGGTGGCCTATTATGTTGGCGATAAGTTCGACTGGCGAATTGCTTTTTTTGTTGGCGGAGGAATGGGAATGCTTTTATTGATTCTAAGAATAGGAGTCTTTGAATCCGGAATGTTTTCGAAGATCAAAGATCATAAAGTTTCTAAAGGCAATTTTATGATGTTGTTAAATAATAAGAAACGATTTTTTAAATATTTAAATAGCATTTTAATAGCGGTACCGGTGTGGTTTGTAGTGGGTATTTTAGTAGCCTTAGCTCCCGAGTTTGCAAAAGCAATGGGAATGGAAGCTGGGATAAATACAGGCCGCGGAGTGATGTTCACTTACATAGGTATTTCTTTAGGTGATTTAATTACAGGATCTCTAAGTCAGGTATTTAAGACGAGGAAAAAAATAGTTTTGGTGTTTCTTACGTTGACCTACGCCGGGATTTTATTCTTCTTGTTTTCACGAGGAATGACCGCCAATGGGTTTTATATGTTATGCTTCTATTTTGGTATCGCAACAGGTTATTGGGTAGTTTTTGTTACCATGGCATCTGAACAATTCGGCACCAATTTACGATCTACAGTAACAACAACAGCACCCAATTTTGTGAGGGGATCATTAATTTTGGTTACCTTATTATTTACTTTTTTACGAAGTTATTTAGGCTTGATTAACTCTGCTTTAGTTGTAGGAAGTCTCACGGTTGTAATTGCGTACATCGCACTTTATCAGCTGGATGAAACTTTTGGGAAAGATTTGGATTATATTGAACCTTCGGGAAGCACAGGAATTTAAACATTTTCCATAGCATGTTTCTGAAACTAAGTTTCTGCTTCTGTTGCATTAATGGTACTTTTGCGACAAATTAAGATTTATGGAAACTCTTGTCGTAAAAGATAGTAACGGAAATATTTTAAATGATGGCGATTCAGTACAAGTTATCAAAAGTTTAAAAGTTAAAGGTTCCGCTACAACAATTAAACAAGGTACCGTAGTAAAAAAAATAAGACTGACAGATAATGATGAGGAAGTTGATTGTAAAGTTGACGGAATGAGTGTGGTGTTAAAAACATGCTTCCTTAAAAAGAAATAAATAAAAACCGGAGACCTGAAAAGCCCGGTTTTTTTATGCCTAAAACTTATTGAAGTTAAAAACCATTATATCCTGATAATAAAATCTATTTAAATTAATGAGCGTAATAAAAGAATTTAGTGATCTGGTAACAAAAAAAGTTAGTACAGGCGGTAATAAGCTGCTAAAACAGAATCTTCTAAATGCTTTACCGTTCTGGCTGGGGGCAATAATTACCGGTATTGTAGCGGTTATATATGCAAAACTTTTCGCTTTAGCGGAAACCGGAACGGCTTATATATGGGGACACGCTCCATACTTATTTTTTATTATTACGCCGGTAACCTTTCTAATTGCCTGGATTTTAGTAGTGAAATATGCTCCATTTTCCCGCGGAAGCGGAATACCTCAGGTGAACGCAGCAATTGAATATGCAAATCCAAAAGACAATGAAAAAGTAGATCGTTTGCTCAGCATCCGGGTTATTTTTGTGAAAATACTTTCCAGTTTAGTATTGGTTTTTGGCGGAGGAGCAATTGGCAGGGAAGGCCCAACTATTCAGATCGCCGGTTCTATTTTCAAAAAAATTAATGACCTTTTACCGTCCTGGTATCCAAAAGTATCCAAACGGAATATGATCATAACCGGTGCTTCTGCGGGTTTGGCAGCTGCTTTTAATACGCCATTGGGCGGAATTGTTTTTGCCATTGAAGAGCTTACTAAAACGCATATCAGTTTTTTTAAGTCGGCTTTACTAACGGGAGTAATCATCGCCGGTTTAACGGCCCTTAACTTTTTAGGACCGTATTTATACTTAGGTTACCCTACGTTAAGCAATCTTTCGGTCTGGATATTTTTGCCGGTTATTTTAATTGCCCTCATCACCGGAATTGGCGGCAGCGCACTGGGTTCAATAATTTTATACATTTTCGATAAGAAAGCTGCACTAACTAAAGATTACCAAAAAGTGATTTATACCATTTTGTGTGGTTTAATATTAGCTTCTGCCGCGTTTTTTATTGATCCAAGGATATTTGGATCCGGTAAAGAAATTATGGTGAGCACTTTATTTACAAGCGAAAAGCAGATGGAATGGTACATCCCGATATTCAGAATGATTGGCCCAATTTTATCATTTACAACGGGTGCAGCCGGAGGAATTTTTGCACCATCGTTAGGAGCCGGCGCAAGTATGGGAGCAGTTTTATCAGGCTGGCTGGAACTTTCTGCCTCAGATACTAATATTGTTATTCTTTGTGGGATGGTCGGCTTTTTAACCGGAATTACACGCAGTCCGTTTACATCCTCAATTTTAGTGTTGGAAATGACCAATAGCCATAACATCATATTTTATTTAATGTTAACAGGTTTGCTGGCAAATATTATTTCGAACCTGATAGACAGGCATTCATTTTATGACAAACTGAAGCATAAATACATGCATGAAATTAGTTTGGAGGAGAAAGCAAAAGCTTAATTTTGCTGCTGCGATTTAGATCATTCAGTTAATAATATCTCCATTTTCCTGAAATTTTACATTTTTGAATCATGATTACTAAAGAAGAAATTGCCGAAGCTTATAAACTTTTACAAGACGAAATTTGCACTGCTTTAGAGCTGGCAGACGGCAAAGCAAAGTTTGAACAGGAAGAGTGGCAACGCGACGGTGGAGGCGGAGGTAGAACGCGGATAATTCAAAATGGGGATGTACTGGAAAAAGGCGGCGTAAATTTTTCTGCAGTATATGGCAAACTGCCGGATGCGGTTAAAAAAGCATTCAAAGTTGATGAAGAAGATTTTTTTGCAACCGGAATTTCTATCGTTATTCATCCAAATCATCCCTGGGTTCCAATAATCCATATGAATATCCGCTATTTTGAAATGTCGGATAATATAAAATGGTTTGGTGGCGGCATCGATCTTACGCCGCATTATGTAATTGATGAAGACGCCCGTTTTTTTCACCAAAGCTTAAAAGCAGTGTGCGATCAGTATAGCGGAACCTTTTATGAGAAATTTAAAACCTGGGCGGATGATTATTTTTACATTAAACACCGGCAGGAAACACGTGGTATTGGTGGAATATTTTACGACAGACTCACGCCGGAAAGTTCGGGAATATCCTGGCAACAGATATTTGAGTTTTCTAAGTCGTTGGCGAAATCATTTATTCCAATCTACACCAAACTGATTGAAAATAACCGAAACACAGAATATACAGAAGCGCAAAAGCAATGGCAATATCAACGTAGAAGCCGTTATGCGGAGTTTAATTTAGTATATGATGCCGGAACAAAATTTGGCCTTGAAACAAATGGTCGGATTGAATCTATTTTGATGAGTTTACCGCCTCAGGCAAACTGGGTTTATGATTATAAACCTAATACCGGATCTGAAGAAGAAAAAACGCTCAACCTGTTGAAAAAAAATATCAACTGGGTATAAAGTTAATTTAATCTTATTTTAGGCTTCCGCGGAAGCGAACAAAACTTATAATTTAACGATGAAAAATACAGCAATTGCTAAATCAATTTTCGGAATTATTATCCTGATTCAAATTTCCTGTTCTTCGAATACTTTGAAAGGAACCTGGCAATACGACGGGGGAATTTATGACGGTAAAATTCAGAAAGCTTCAGAAGATTTTAAAATGCAAAGAACTTATACTGCCAATCAATATGAGGCTTATATGATTGAAGGCGAGGATCAGCCTGAAAAATATGCTTCTGGAACTTATGAAATTAAGGGCGATGATCTGCTTTTAACCGGCGAATACAGCAGACAACCCTCACAATTAGTTGGCAAAACAATTTCATATAAATTCAATATTGAGAAGCAAAAACTCACTCTTAAAGGTACTTTACCTAACGGGATGAATATTGAAGAATACTGGAAAAAAATTAAGTAACTAATTTGATTTGTAGCAAACCATTTTCGGCGGAGAGCATAAATAAATTAATCCGTTAAACTTCTTTAAAGGCCGTTTAGATGCGATAATTTAGAAGAAGTATTTGCATTGCAAACCAGCTTTAATTTTTTCAACACCATCGCCAAAAACCACATAATTTGCTAACTTCGCATGCGCCAAAAGGCCAATAATGCAATTTACAATTTCAATCAGAACCTGATCATAAAATGGCTGAAGATACAGAAAACGAAAATCTAACTCCCAACGACCGAATAATTCCTATAAATATTGAAGAAGAAATGAAAGCCGCTTACATCGATTATTCGATGTCGGTAATTGTTTCCCGTGCGCTTCCTGATGTTAGAGATGG
>JBDTLL010000183.1:0-5031 GCA_039934815.1 Daejeonella sp.
GTCGTTCGGGTGGATGCCACACAATACGAAGGCTGGTTTTATGAAGGCGCCGGAATTTATCGCCATGTATGGCTAAATAAATACAACAATGTACACATCCCGCAAGGAGGATTATTTGTACACAGCAATGTAAATGGAGCAAAAGCGACGGTAGGAATTGAAACCACCGTTGAGAACAAAAACTATAAAGAAACAACCTGCACAGTTTACACCTATATAACAGATAGAAACGGAAATATTATCGCCAAAGGCAATGAAGAAAAAATCATTATTCCTGCAAATGGAAAAATAGATACAAAGCAGAATTTGACCGTCAACAATCCGCGTTTATGGGATTTAAACGATCCATATTTGTACCGGGTAGTTTCTGAAATTAAGACTGGCAACAAAATTCTTTATAGCAGGAAAGAACGTTTCGGGATCAGAACAATCCGTTTCGATGCCAAAGAGGGCTTTTTTCTGAACGGAAAATATCTAAAAATTCAGGGCACAAACAACCATCAGGATCACGCCGGACTGGGAAGTGCTTTGCCGGATTACCTCAATTATTACCGGATACGTCTGTTGAAAAATATGGGCGCCAACGCTTACAGAACCAGTCACAACCCACCAAGTCCGGAATTATTGGATGCCTGCGATAGTTTGGGGATGCTGGTGATGGACGAAACCCGTTCGTTGAACAGCAGTGCTGAAAATTTAGATCAGTTCGACCGGATGATTTTGCGTGACAGAAATCACCCTTCTATTTTCATGTGGAGCATTGGCAATGAAGAAGGCTGGATACAAACACAATCGAACGGAAAGCGAATAGCACAAACCTATCTCGCCCGACAAAAAGAATTAGACCCTACCCGAACCAGTACATACGCAGCAGACGTTGCCAATGTGTTTAGCGGGATAAACGAAGTAATTCCCGTTCGGGGTTTTAACTACAGAGAATATGCTGTAGCAGATTATCACCGTGATCATCCAAATCAGCCCATATTAGGAACTGAAATGGGAAGCACAGTAACAACCAGAGGGATTTATGAGAAAGATTCTATCCGGGCATATCTTCCGGATCACGACATCACTGCTCCGTGGTGGGCAAGCACCGCAGAAAAATGGTGGAAACTGGCAGCGGAAAATAAGTACTGGTTAGGTGGTTTTATCTGGACTGGATTTGATTATCGCGGAGAGCCAACTCCGTATCATTGGCCAAATATAAATTCTCATTTCGGTGTGATGGATGTTTGCGGTTTCCCGAAAAACAATTACTACTACTACCAAAGCTGGTGGACCGATAAGGACGTGCTGAATATTTCTCCGCACTGGAACTGGCCTGTTAAATGGGGAGAACCTGCACCCGTTATAAATGTTTGGGTAAACTCGAATGCAGATAATGTGGAGTTATTTTTAAACGGCAAAAGTCTTGGGAAAAAAGACATGCCTGGAAACGGTCATTTAGAATGGGATGTAAAATATGCGCCCGGAACTTTGGAAGCGGTCGCCTCCAAAAAAGGCAGAATTTTTAAATCTAAAATAGAAACTACGGGCGCTCCTGCGGAAGTGTTATTAACTCCTTACAAAACCACCATGCTCGCTGATGGAACAGATGCCAGCGTGATGAATATCAGTATAATTGATGCTCAGGGCAGAGAAGTGCCCGATGCCAATAACATGATCCGGTTTGCTATCAGCGGACCTGGAAAAATAATTGGCGTAGGAAATGGAGATCCAAGCAGCCATGAACCTGATAAATGCATGGATGGAGCATGGCAGCGAAGTGCTTTCAGCGGAAAATGCCAGGTAATTATTCAGTCGGGTAAAAAACCCGGCACTATAAAATTCGAGGCCAGTTCGGCGGGGCTATTCAGCGGATCGACCGATATAATCACCGTTTCGCCGGGCAGTGTTTCCAGCATCAGCGTTGATAAAAAATACGAATTGAAAGGCGAAGAAGCCAAACCAAGAACAGCAACAAAAATGCTGGGCGCAGACATTTCTTTTCTGCCCGAATTGGAAAGCCGGGGAATGAAATTCTCCGATAAGGGAAAAGAAAAAGATGCCATAGAAATTTTAAAAGATCACGGATTTAACTACGTGCGCTTGCGAATTTTCAATGATCCGGCAAACGAAAAAGGTTATTCTCCGGGTAAAGGATTTTGTGATCTGGAACATACCAAACAAATGGCTAAGCGGGTAAAAGCCGCCGGAATGAAACTACTACTTGACTTTCATTACAGTGATTACTGGGCTGATCCGGGACATGAGTTAAAACCCAAAGCCTGGGAAGGTTTAAATTTTCAGCAGATGAAAAAAGCTTTGTACGACTATACAAAAGATGTGATGAACGAGCTGAAACAGCAGGGAACATTGCCAGATATGGTACAGGTTGGAAATGAGATCAATCATGGAATGGTTTGGCCGGAAGGAAAGATCAGCAATGTTGACTCTTTGGCGCAGTTGGTTAACGCAGGAATTGCCGCTGTAAAAGCTGTAAATCCTGAAACAGTAATTATGTTGCATGTGGCACTCGGCGGTCAGAACGATGAAACCGTTTTCTTTATGGATAACATGCTGAAACGGAACGCACAATTTGATGTGATCGGGCTCTCCTACTATCCTAAATGGCATGGCACGCTGGATGATCTTCGTGATAATATGAATGATTTAATTCGCCGCTATAACAAAGACATTATCGTTGTTGAATATTCTGCAAAAAAAGAAGAAGTAAACAAATTGAATTTTGAATTGCCAAATGGCCGCGGGAAAGGAACCTGTATTTGGGAGCCTTTGAGCACCTGGGAAAAAGTTTTTGATAACGATGGAAAAAGCAATGATTACATTAATTTGTATGATGAAATAAGCCGCAAATATTTACAGAATTAACCATTCAGATATAAAAATGATTAAAGATATCTCCTCCGTTTTCACAGAGAAATTTTCCGGCGATCCACTAATAGTAAAATCTCCTGGGCGCATCAATATAATTGGCGAGCACACGGATTATAATGAAGGTTTTGTATTACCCGGAGCTATAGATAAAGGTATCTACGTGGCTATTGATAAAAACCAAACTGAACAGATCAATCTGTTTGCGGTTCATTTTAATGAAAGCTATTCAGTTTCTTTAAATGATATTACTCCGCAAAAAAGCTGGCCAACGTATATTCTGGGTGTTGTTTTTCAGCTTCAGCAAAAAGGATATCCTGTAAAAGGATTTAATATGGTTATTGACGGCGACGTTCCTGTTGGCGCCGGCTTATCCAGTTCGGCGGCTGTTGAATGTGCCGTAGTTTTTGCCTTAAATCAGCTGTTTAATTTCGGATTAAGCAAAATGGAAATGGTGTTGATCGCCCAAAAAGCCGAGCATACTTTTTCGGGTGTTTTGTGCGGCATCATGGATATGTTTGCCAGTATGTTCGGTAAGAAAAATCAGGTAATCAAGCTGGATTGTCGCTCACTGGAATATAGCTACAAACCAATACAGCTCGGAGATTACAGCCTGGTGCTATTTAACACCAATGTGAAACATTCTCTGGCATCCAGCGCATACAACGAACGTCGTCAGCAATGCGAGCAGGGCGTTGCGTGGGTTAAAGAATTACACCCTCTTGTAAATAGCTTAAGAGATATTAACTTAGATATGCTGAAGCAATGCGTTTTAGAAAACGACAAACTGATTTATCAGCGCTGCAAGTTTGTAGTTGAAGAAATTCAACGTTTGCAGGATGCCTGTATTGATTTAGAAAAAGGAAATATCAGGGAATTGGGTGTAAAACTATTTGCTACGCATAAAGGATTAAGCGAAGATTATGAAGTGAGTTGCTCCGAGCTGGATTTTTTAATAGAAAATGTAAAAGACAATCCTGCAGTTGCCGGAGCCCGAATGATGGGTGGAGGTTTTGGCGGCTGCACCATAAACATTGTCTTGCAAAAAAATCTGGATGAGTTGATTGAGAACTTAAGCCGCAAATACAAGCAGGAAATGCACAGAGAACTCAGCCCTATTCTGGTCAATATTGAAAATGGCACCTCAGTAATTAAGAGTCAAAACCGGGCAACCGTTTAGTAATTTAACATCAAACTAAATAGAAAATAAGGAATTTAAATCCTCAAATAAAAGCGTATGGACAATCTTTTACACACCAGCGATTACCTGGTTTTTTTAACCTACTTTCTCATCGTTGCCGGATATGGCTGGTGGGTCTACAACAAAAAGAAATCTACTCAGGCTAGCACAAAAGACTATTTTCTGGCCGAAGGTTCCTTAACCTGGTGGGCCATTGGCGCTTCGTTAATTGCTTCAAATATCTCTGCCGAACAGTTTATCGGCATGAGCGGCGAAGGGTATTTCAGTGGAATTGCCGTAGCCGCATACGAGTGGCTCGCCGCCATTTCACTCATCATTATTGCCATCTGGTTTATGCCCGTATATCTTAAAAATAAGATCTACACTATGCCGCAGTTTTTAAAGGTGCGGTACAATGAAACGGTTGCCATTATTATGGCCGTTTTCTGGCTGTTTTTGTACGTATTTGTCAACTTAACAGCCATTTTATACTTAGGTTCGCAAGCGATCGGCAGTCTGGCCGGACAACAATATTTCCATTTAATATTAATTGCGCTGGCTGTATTTGCATTGGTAATCGCCCTTGGCGGGATGAAGGTTATTGGTTACACAGACGTGATTCAGGTGGCTGTTTTGATTATTGGCGGTTTTGTAGCAGTTTGGCTGGCGCTGCAAAAAGTAGATGAAGTAGTAAACCACGGAACCAGCGCCATAAACGGTTTTAAAACACTAATGGCCGAAGCCCCCGACCATTTCCATATGATTTTTAGCAAACCAACTGTCAACAGCAATGTGGAGTATGTAAATAAATACGTGGCCCTTCCGGGGATAACCATGTACTTCGCCGGACAATGGGTTGCCAACTTAAATTACTGGGGCTGTAACCAATATATCACCCAACGTGCTTTAGGTGCCGATCTTCAAACCGCCCGTAACGGTATTTTATTCGCCGGTTTTTTAAAAGTTTTCATGCCTAT
>JBDTLL010000184.1:0-5004 GCA_039934815.1 Daejeonella sp.
TTCCTTTAAATTCTTCGAAGATCACCTCGTCCATTTTAGAACCTGTTTCTGTTAAGGCTGTAGCTAGAATAGTTAATGAACCACCATCTTCAATATTCCGGGCAGCACCAAAAAAGCGTTTCGGCTTATGCAACGCGTTTGCATCCACACCACCCGAAAGAATTTTTCCGGACGCAGGAGCAACTGTATTGTAAGCACGGGCTAATCTGGTAATTGAGTCGAGCAGAATAACCACATCATGACCGCATTCTACCATTCTTTTTGCTTTTTCGAGAACAATATTGGCAATTTTTACGTGGCGCTCGGCCGGTTCGTCAAATGTGGACGAAACAACTTCTGCACGTACGCTGCGTGCCATATCTGTAACCTCTTCCGGGCGTTCATCAATCAATAAAATGATTAAGTAAACTTCCGGATGATTTTTCGCTATCGCGTTAGCAACATCTTTTAATAACATAGTTTTACCAGTTTTTGGCTGGGCAACTATTAAACCACGCTGACCTTTACCAATTGGCGTAAACAAATCGATAATGCGGGTTGAGTGATTATTGGTATCAACAAAAAGATTTAATTTTTCTGTCGGGAATAAAGGCGTTAAAAATTCAAAGGGAACACGGTCTCTAACTTCGGCCGGAATGCGGCCGTTAATTGCTTCTACACGTACCAGAGGAAAGTATTTTTCTCCTTCTTTTGGCGGGCGTATGCTACCGCGAACAGTATCGCCGGTTTTTAAACCGAATAATTTTATTTGTGATTGAGAAACATAAATATCATCTGGAGACGATAAATAGTTGTAATCAGAAGAACGTAAGAAACCGTAACCATCCGGCATGATCTCTAAAATTCCTTCGTTTACAATTACGTTATCAAAATCCATATTGATGGCCGTATCCGTATTTCTGTTTTGATTGGGATTACGACGGTCAAACTTTCTGTTTTCGTTTTGATTATGCTGTTTTGGATGAACCGGCTTTCTTTCCTGGTCTGCCTGAGGTTTTTCCTGTTTAGCTTCTTCAGAAGTGCTTTCTTCGTTTAACTCTTCATTTTGAGGAGTTTCGATTTTAGCTGGCTCTTCAGCTGCAGGCTCAGACACCTCTTCGTCTTCCTCTTCGTCAAAATCAAACAAACGGGTATTATTTAGAGGAACCTCTTTATGTTTTGCAGTTTCTGCTTTAGGTTTTAAACTACGCACACGCTTACGGGGTTTACCATCCGCATCCGCATTATTTTTTTCTACTGCAGAACCATTTTGAGAAATCTCAGAATCCGGTGCGGACATGCTGTTTTTCTCAATAATTTTACTGATTAAATCTTGTTTACGAAGAGTATCGGTATCAGCAATACCATGATTTTGAGCAATTTCACGCAACTCAGACACGAGTTTGTCGTTCAATTTGTTAATATCCAGCATTAAGTTTTTATGTTTTAGGATTTTTTAGGTTTATAAGAATTTAGCCTGAAGGACTACAATCAACAATTTTCAATACTAAGAGCTAATCAAAAATATTTGGTGATTTTCCTGTAATCAGGTGTAAATTGAGATAACGCCACAATTCTATACAATTAATTGAAAATAACAAAACTTTTAAATTCTTTTTTTAAAAGCGTGTGCTACTTTCTTTATTTTCGCACAATTTATAAAAGAAAATCGGGCGAATGAACAGGCAGCAATTAATAGAGCAAATATATAAAAAGCGATCTTTTCTTTGTGTTGGGTTAGATACCGATATAACGCTGATACCTGAATTTTTATTGGATAAGGAAGATCCTGTTTTTGAATTTAATAAACAGATAATTGCTGCTACGCAGGATTTATGCGTGGCCTATAAACCCAATAGTGCGTTTTACGAGAGCCGGGGAATTGCCGGCTTTAAAAGTTTGATCAAAACCTGGCAGCAGCTTCCAAAAGATTGCCTTTCAATTATTGACGCAAAAAGAGGCGATATAGGCAATACATCAGCAATGTACGCGAAAGCTTTTTTTGATGAGAATTCTTCTGAGATGAGTTTTGATGCGATTACAATTGCTCCGTATATGGGAAGTGACTCAGTAAAACCCTTTCTGAATTTCGACGGTAAATGGGTTATTCTGCTTGCGCTAACGTCCAATGAAGGAGGAAAGGATTTTCAACTTTTAGAAAATAAAGAAGACCGGTTATTTGAATCAGTAATAAAAGAAGCAAATAAATGGGCCGGTGCGGATCGATTGATGTTTGTGGTTGGTGCCACACGTGGCGAATCTTTTGCCAGAATCAGAGAAATTGCTCCCGATAATTTTTTGTTAGTTCCCGGAGTAGGCGCTCAGGGCGGAAACTTGCAGGAAGTTTGCCGATACGGATTAAACAAAGATTGTGGCTTACTGGTAAATTCATCCCGTTCTATTATTTATGCGTCGAAAGGAAAAGATTTTGCAGATAAAGCCCGCGAAGAAGCGTTGAAAATTCAGCAGGAAATGAGTGCGGAACTCGATAAGCTGGAAAATTTTAATAGAAACTGAATTTAATACTGCTCCTGAATGGTTCAAAAAACCAATATTAAACTAATACTCGCTTTAATAAGTATCGCTTTTTTTTGGGGAACCACTTTTTTAGGAATTAGGATCGGGGTAGAAACAATTCCGCCCATTTTAGTAACCGGCTTAAGAAATATTCTGGCGGGCGGTTTAATATTAGTGTATTTATTAATCAGCGGCAAATTTGAAAAAGTAAGCTGGCCCAGGCTTCGCCGAAATATGGTTATCGCTTTTATGATGATTGTGCTGGCAAACGGCCTCACAACTTATGCTGAAATTTACATCTCCAGCGGTTTGGCTGCTCTTATTTCTACCTTATCTCCTTTATGTGTTTTACTGCTCAATCTGGTTTTAGGGCACGAAAAGCTCTCTTTTAAAATAGTTTTTGGAGTGCTGTTGGGAATTTCCGGGATGTACTTAATTTATCAAAATAACCTGGCCGACCTTTTTAATCCGGAATACCGGGTTGGAATTATGGCAATCCTTTTCGCCGTTTTAATGTGGGCCTCAGGAACAATTTTTACCAAGAAAAGTGCCGCACACCCCGGGAATATGTTTATGAATTTATGCATCCAGATGTTTTTCGCAGGTATTTTCATGCTGATTTTGCAACTATTGGTGCAGCCTGATTTCCAGGTTTCAGAATGGAGTTTAAGAAGCACGCTGGCGGTTATTTATCTCGCACTTTTCGGCTCTGTGGTAGGATATGTCGCTTATACTTACGCACTCTCTCATTTGCCGTCTACCAAAGTTTCGGTAATAACGTATGTAAATGTGGTTGTGGCGCTGGTTTTAGGCTGGCTTATTTTGAATGAAGAGCTTACAGGCCGAATGATTTTTGCCGCTGTTTTAATTATCAGCGGAGTTATTGTTGCAAATTACCGCAAAAAACCTGTTGAAGTTTTAATCCCAACTCACCCGCCGGTTCCTCAGAAAGAAGGCTAAATAATTTCCTGAAATGGATCAGGATTTTTTAAATTTAGTAATGCTCTTTCCTGAAGATTTCTTGCATTACTTATGGAAATTCCGTTTGTTCAATCAATTGAACTTGAAAACCAGTTGTGGACAGGATTTGCAAATATTGTCTACAGGCATTCACAATAAAGATTCGGGGCCTGATTTTGAAAATGCAAGGGTTAAAATTGCCGACCAGATTTGGGCGGGAACGGTAGAAATTCATCTCAAATCTTCCGACTGGAAAAAACATCAGCACCAGCGTGATAAAGCTTATGAAAACGTAATTCTTCACGTTGTTTACGAATCTGATGATCAAATTTACAGGGATGATAACTCTTTAATTCCCGAATTAATTCTACAGGATCTGATTCCGGATGATGCGATTTGTAAATACGAAGAGCTGATGATGAATCTGAGCTGGATTCCCTGCGAAAATCTGCTTCCCAACGTTAATGAGGTATATATTGATTCCTGGCTTTCGCGGATGATAACCGAACGGTTAGAAACAAAATCGCTTTCCATAAATAAATTATTAGACGAATACAAGGGGAGTTGGGATGATGCTTTTTATATAAGCATCGCCAGAAATTTTGGATTTAAAACCAATGCCCTGCCTTTTGAACTTTTAGCAAGATCATTGCCGCAGCAAATATTGGCAAAGCATAAAAATAATCCGTTCCAGATAGAGAGTTTGCTGTTTGGTCAGGCGGGATTTCTGAATGACCATTTTGAGGATGAATATCCGCGGAAGCTGCAAAAAGAATATGAGTTTTTAAAACTGAAATATTCTCTTCGGCCCATAGATAAATTTATTTGGAAATATATGCGCCTGCGTCCGCAAAACTTTCCCTGCATACGTATTGCGCAGTTTGCAGCGCTGATCTCAAAATCAAGCTTTTTATTCTCTAAAACATTGCAGCTTGAAGATGTTAAAGAGCTCAGATCTCTTTTTGAAAATCTTGAAATCAATCCGTATTGGTTAGATCATTATTATTTTGATAAAAGGTCTAATGAGGTTTCTAAAAATTTAGGTACAGATTCTGTAAACAATATTCTGATAAATACCGTAGCAGTAAGCATGTTTGCGTTTGGAAAGCAGTTGGGTATTCAAAAGTATACGGATAATGCGCTGGAGCTGCTGGAAAATTTGCCGGGAGAAATAAATCAGGTTTTAAACCGTTTCAGAAAAACCGGAATTAAGGCAGAAAATTCATTCAGATCGCAGGCCTTAATGCACTTAAAAAGCTCATACTGTGATCATAAAAAATGCTTACATTGTGGGATTGGAATAAAATTATTAAAGCAATAGGAAGATGTTACAAGACTTATTAACCTTTTTTGAGAAGCGATCTTTCGGTGTTTGCACTTATTTGGGCGAGCGTTTTAGTATCTCAATCTCCAAAATAAGGCTGTTTTTTATTTATTCTTCGTTTTTAGCAGTAGGATTTCCATTGGTATTTTACTTCCTGGCAGCCTTTATTCTCGACATCAGGAATTATATAAAACG
This sequence comes from Daejeonella sp., assembly GCA_039934815.1. Lineage (GTDB taxonomy): Bacteria > Bacteroidota > Bacteroidia > Sphingobacteriales > Sphingobacteriaceae > Daejeonella. Next base: position 4,976 of record JBDTLL010000184.1, read on the forward strand.
AATGCGTGTGTGGGATTTTTAAAATTCCG
>JBDTLL010000185.1:0-4966 GCA_039934815.1 Daejeonella sp.
AATAGATCCTGGGATTTATATCCCTGAAGAAAAACAACTGCAAACATAATTGGATGAATAATAAACCAATGAATAATGAAATAAAACATGGGTACTTTTCCAAAAACTGTTGAAATATCAGTTAGTCTATTTTTAGCGCCATCTACAAAATAAAGTAGCAAAAACATGATCCCTAAAGTCACCAAACAAAATTGCAAGGATGGTGGATATTTTGTAACGTTTATAAACGAGAAAAATGTGAATAGAATATTGTTCTGTGAATGCCATGGAGACGGGTCTCCATATACATTTAAAAAACGCAAGAGCATGAACAGGAGTAAACTAAAAATGCCAATTTTTAGAAATATAGCTTTTCTTTTAGCGCTTTCAAGGGTAAAGAATAACCCGGCTGCAAATCCTGTCAACATTATACCTACCCATGGAATTGGAGGATATCCCATAACAAAAGTAGTATTAGGTCCTAAACTAAAAGCTCCGGGCGCAAAGAAGGGCATTAGTATTTTTTTAAATGTAGAATCTTCTGCAAAAGGGATCAGAGAAATCAAATTATGGAAAAAAATAATTGATAAACCTATGATACCAATTGTCTTTGTTGAAGATTTTAAGAAAAAGCTCAATACAATAAATCCAAACCCGATAGCTGATAAAACATCAAATAAGATCACGCTAAAGTGGATATCGAACCAAACGCCAAAATTTATTAAAGTCAAATCCAACACAATTAAGAAAATACCTCTTAATAATAAATGGCGCCGGCTTTGAGCTAAGTTGTTTTTATTGTTGAATGAGATATATGCGGATACGCCCGATAAAAAAACAAAAGTTGGAGCACATAAATGGGTAATCCAGCGTGTTAAAAATATTGCGGAGGTGGTGCTGGCTAAATCTGTAGGTTGATGTGTTATAGAACTTACGTGGATTAAATCACGGGTATGGTCTAATGCCATTATTATCATTACAACACCCCTGACGATATCGATACTATTAATGCGCTCAATCTTCATCAATCTTAAATTATAATCAGTTTAGTAAAAAGCGTTTTTCTGAACTTCAAAGAATTAGTTTGAAATTAACAAATTATAAACAAAAAGCTAGCTGACACAATTAGCTATCATTTTGAAAAACCTTTCACTATCTGATCATCTTCAAGATCTCTTCAATATAAGCCCGGTCATTTGCTAAACGCGGTACTTTATGCTGTCCGCCAAGCTTGCCGCGGTTTTTCATCCAATTGTAGAAAGTTCCTTCGGCAGCAACATGAACTAACGGACGTCTTAGCGCCATATCCTTAAATCGCTTGGCATCGTAGTCTGAGTTTACTTCCCGTAAGGTCTGATCCATAATATCGATAAAACGTTCAAGGTCGTTGGGACTTTGCTCAAACTCAATGATCCATTCATGACCACCAGCCTGGTCTCCTTCAAAATAAATTGGTCCGGCAGTGTAATCGCGAATAATGGCATCGGTTTCTGAACATGCTTTACGCAACGCCTGTTCGGCGTTATCAATGATCAGTTCTTCGCCAAAGGCGTTAATAAAATGCTTGGTTCGGCCACTAATCTGAATCCGGAAAGGGGAGAGTGACGTGAATTTTATTGTGTCGCCAATCATGTAACGCCATAAACCGGCATTTGTAGAAATAATGATGGCGTAATTCTTATTCAGCTCTACTTCATCCAGACCTAAGGTTTTTGGATTTTCTTTGTCGAAATCTTCCATCGGAAGAAATTCATAAAAAATTCCATAATCCAGCATCAGCAACATTTCTTCTGAATTCGGCTGGTCCTGTATTCCAAAAAAACCTTCAGACGCATTATAAGTTTCCAGATAATACATGTCATCTGATGGAATTAGTTTTTTAAACTGTTCCCGGTAGGGTGTAAAATTCACCGCTCCGTGAAAGTATAATTCCAGGTTTGGCCAAACCTCCAGAAGGTTGTCTTTGCCCGTAATTTCAAGTACTCTTTTTGCCAGAACGATGTTCCAGGTGGGAACGCCGGAAAGATTGGTGACATTTACATCAATGGTGGCTTGCGCCATCTTTTCAACCTTTTCTTCAAAATTGTCCATCAGCGTGATAGACATATCCGGCGTACGGTAAAACTCTGCCCAGAAAGGCAAATTCTTAATTAATACGGCCGAAAGATCTCCAAAGCTGGAATCGGTATTTAATTGATTGATCTGGTGACTGCCGCCTAAAACAAGGCATTTGCCGGTAAATATTTTGGTGTTTGGTCTGTTATCGCAAAACAAGGTCAACAGATCTTTTCCGCCTTTAAAATGGCATTCTTCAAGTGCTTCTTCGCTTACCGGAATAAATTTGCTTCTATCGCTTGTTGTACCTGATGATTTGGCAAACCATTTAATTTCCGAAGGCCACAAAACATTCTGTTCGCCCCGCATCATTTTTTCGATGTAAGGTTTCAGCGTATCGTAATTCTGAATGGGAACACGTTCTTTGAATTGCTCCTGAGTATATATGGATGAGTAGCCGTATTCCTTTCCCCATTCTGTGTGCTGGGCGGTGGAGATAAGGCTTTGGAACCATTCTTCCTGAACGTCATGCGGATATTTGATGAACAGATCTATCTGATGCATCCGCTTTTTCATGATCCAGGTGAAAATGGAATTTACTAATGTCATTTTGGAAATATAATGGGTTAAGCCTTTTTCTTTCTAAGTTCGAAATTTTGACCAAGGTAGAATTTTTTGGCCATTTCGTTATCAGCAATCTCTTGTGGAGTGCCTGTAAGCATGATTTTACCTTCCGCTAATAAATACGCACGGTCGGTAATTGATAAAGTCTCCTGTACATTATGATCGGTGATTAGGATGCCGATGTTTCTGAGTTTCAAACGGGCAACTATAAACTGGATCTCTTCTACCGCGATAGGGTCAACTCCCGCAAAGGGTTCGTCAAGCAATATAAAGTTAGGATCCGCGGCAAGCGCACGTGCAATTTCTGTTCGTCGGCGTTCGCCTCCGGAAAGCAGATCTCCGCGATTTTTGCGCACTTTGCCTAAACTGAATTCATCAATCAACTGCTCCAGTTTATCTTTTTGCTCTGCCTTGCTCAATTTTGTCATTTCCAGAACCGCCAGAATATTGTCTTCGACAGATAATTTCCTAAAAACAGAAGCTTCCTGTGCCAGATAACCAATTCCTTTTTGTGCCCTCCGATACATCGGATCTGCGGTAATATCTTCGTTTCCCAAATAAACATTGCCCTCGTTTGGTTTTATTAAACCAACGATCATGTAAAATGAAGTGGTTTTTCCGGCACCATTCGGTCCCAGTAAACCAACAATTTCGCCTTGCGCCACATGAAAAGATACATGGTCTACAACCGTACGTTGCTTATATTTTTTAACAAGATTTTCTGCTTTTAAAATCATTTTGGTGTTGCTACGCAATCTGGTTTATATCTTTTCTAATTTATTCTGATGCCTTTAATATTTAGCTGAAGCGAACGGCGATCTCTCCAGTTATTTTCTTCAATGCAATAACAAATGTCAAAACTTATGCCCTGATTAATTTGCGGCAAATATTCAGCAAGTCCAAATCCAATACAATCAAACCGATGCGAGCCTTCCTGGTAAACGCACATTTTTAAATGCTTGTTTCCAACTTCTGTTGCCGGTCCTATTATATTCACATTTTTGGATAAAAATATGGGCGACATGTTTTGCGGTCCGAAAGGTTCAAACTGATTTAAAATCCTGAAAAATTTAGAATCCAGATCAATTAATTTCAGTTCTGCATCAATTGGAATTTGTTGAATTAATAATTCTGCCGGAATACTGGCCGAAACAACTTCCTCAAATTTATCCTGGAAAGCAGGAATATTTTCTGCTTTCATAGTTAATCCGGCAGCGTATTTATGCCCTCCAAATTGTTCCAGTAATTCACTGCACTCGCTAAGCGCTTCGTACAGATCAAATCCTAAAACAGATCTGGCAGAACCGGCAATGTGTCCGTTTGATTCTGTTAATACAACAGTTGGCCGGTAATATTTTTCCGTTAAACGGGATGCTACGATACCAATTACACCTTTATGCCATTTTTCATTATAAACCACGGTCGTTTTCCGGCCGATCAGATCAATGTCGTTATCAATAAGAGCTAAAGCTTGTTCGGTAATGGAACTATCGTGAATTTTTCGTTCGCTATTTTTTTGATTGATGATTTGTCCACGCTCAAAAGCGTATGCATCATCTTCAGCTATTAATAACTTTACAGAATGCTTGGCATCATCAATTCTGCCCGCCGCATTGATGCGTGGCCCGATCATGAATACGACATCTGTAATAGTGAAATTTTCTTTTTTGCCTGCAATATCTATCAATGCAGAAAGACCTTTACAAGGTTCGGTATTTAATCTTTTTAAGCCGTGCCAGGCCAGAATTCTATTTTCTCCCGTAATGGGAACAATATCTGAAGCAATACTAACAGCAACCAGATCAAGAAAGCACAGAATTTCTTCGAAGGGTATATTTTTATATTGACACCAGGCCTGAATCAATTTAAATCCAATTCCGCAACCCGATAATTCTTTGTACGGATACTCGCAATCCGATCGTTTCGGATCTAAAACCGCAACGGCTTCAGGTAATTTATCTCCCGGAAGGTGATGGTCGCAAATGATGAAGTCTATGCTTAATTGATTCGCGTAAGCAATTTTATCAATCGATTTAATGCCGCAATCTAAGGCAATGATTAAGCTGAAACCATTTTTAGAAGCATAATCAATTCCCTGTGTAGAAATTCCATATCCTTCAGCATATCTGTCGGGAATATAATATTCAATTTCGGGATGATATTTTTTGAAAAAGCTGTAAACCAGCGCAACCGAGGTAGTTCCGTCTACATCATAATCTCCGTAGACCATGATCTTTTCTTTAGCGGCAATGGCTTTTTCTATTCGCTGAATAGCTTTTTCCATGTCGGCCATTAAAAAAGGATCGTG
>JBDTLL010000186.1:0-4966 GCA_039934815.1 Daejeonella sp.
ACTACCGGAATTCCACCTAAAATATCAATGATCGCGAATAAGATCATTGTTACGGATAAGATGTGTTGAAAATTAAAGTAGGTATCCATTCGTAATAAATTAATAATGTTCTGGTTGCCGTTTTTTTGAAAGGCTAAAGATAGAATTAATAAACTGATTTGAAATATGCAGCACGCGGAAGAAATTGCGAGCAAAAAAAAAGCTCCGTTTCCGGAGCTTTTTCTGTAAATATTATTTTACTATTCGTGAATAGTAGGTTTCGGTGGATCTTTAGGTTTTACCGTTTTTCCGGCTTTACGAATGATCGAATGTCTGATACTATAAGTGAAATAAATCAGAATACCGATTGCCATCCAAACAATTAGACGCTCCCAAGTGTGCCAAGGCAAACCGTACATCAGGTATAAACAAACTAAAATACCCAGGATTGGAATATATGGAAACAATGGTGTTTTAAAAGGCCTTTTAATATCAGGATCAGTATATCTTAATACTAAAATACCACCACAAACAATTGTAAACGCTAATAAAGTACCGATAGAAACCAGCTCACCTAATAAATTGATAGGTGCAAAACCAGAAATAACCATGGCAACAGTACCGGTTAAAATTGTAGTAATGTAAGGGGTTCTGAACTTAGGGTGAATTTTGCTGAAGAAAGGAGGCAATAAGCCATCTTTAGACATTGAGTAAAAAATACGCGGCTGACCCATTAACATTACCAGAATAACAGAACTTAAACCTGCTAAGGCTCCAATTTTAATTGGAAAACGAAGCCAGTATAAACTGCTTCCACCGGCGTTAACTGCAACAGCAACCGGATCCGGAACGTTTAAGAATTTATAATTCACCATACCTGTCATTACAAATCCAACCAGGATGTAAATAATGGTACAGATAATTAATGAACCTAAAATACCTCTCGGCATGTCTTTTTGTGGGTTCTTAGCTTCCTGTGCAGCAGTAGAAACCGCATCAAAACCGATGTAAGCGAAGAAGATAATTCCGGCTCCACGAAGGATACCGTCAAATCCAAATGCTCCCGGACCTTGAGATTCTGGAATAAATGGTGTTAAGTTATCCATATTTACATATGATAAACCGAAACCAATAAATAACAAAATCACAACTACCTTAACAACCACAATGATGTTATTGAATTTGGCTGACTCGCTGATTCCAACAACCAATAAAGTAGTAATAATAGCAATGATAAACATTGCAGGGAAATTGATCATTGCACCTGTTGGTGTGAATACAGCGCTTGATGAATCGTAGTTATATGGTGCCTGCGCAATACTGGCAGGAATACTTACCCCGAAATCATGCAGGAAACTCGTCATATAACCCGACCAACTTACCGCAACAGTAGAAGCGCCGAACAAATATTCCAGAATTAAATCCCAGCCTATAATCCAGGCAATAAATTCGCCCATGGTTGCATATGCATACGTATATGCACTACCAGCAATGGGAATCATGGAAGCAAATTCTGAATAGCATAGTCCTGCAAAAGCACAGGCAACACCGGCAAGAATAAAAGATAAAACTACAGCAGGGCCTGCATGCTGCGCTGCTGCAACCCCGGTCAGAGTAAAAATACCAGCACCAATAATTGCACCTATACCCAATGAGATCAGATTGTTTGCGGATAGGGTCCGCTTTAATCCTCCTTCTACTTGAGATTCGGTCATTAATTGTGATAACGATTTCTTATAAAGCATAAGTTAGTTTAGTTAATGTGTTTCTATATCGAATTTTAATTTAGTGAATCGCCAAACCTAATTAATTTATTTTAATAATGAAATGGGACTTCCTGTTTAGAAATCCCATTTCAGTAACAATTATACCTATATAAATTAACGATTTAAGGTATCTGTAGAATTAATTATAGTATCTGTAACCGTGTTTCCCAAAGAATCAGTTTGACTGATCACTTTAACTTCTTTACGGATTTCTGTTCCCTGCGCTGTATGAGAAACGCCTGCTGCTAAATGTGGGGCAATAATTAACGATACAATTGACATTAATTTAATCAGGATATTCATTGACGGGCCTGAAGTATCTTTAAACGGATCTCCAACGGTATCTCCGGTAACGGAAGCCTTATGTGGTTCTGATTTTTTGTAAAACATCTCTCCATCAATCATCACACCTTTTTCAAAAGATTTTTTAGCATTATCCCATGCGCCACCTGCGTTGGATTGAAATATTCCCATTAAGACGCCAGATACTGTTACACCCGCTAACAAACCACCCAACACTTCGGCACCAAAAGAAAAGCCAATTATAATCGGTACGATCAAGGCAATAGCGCCCGGCAGCATCATCTCACGAATAGAAGCCTTAGTTGAAATGGCCACGCATTTTTCATATTCCGGCTTGGCTTTGTATTCCATAATTCCTGGAATTTCACGGAACTGGCGGCGAACTTCATTAACCATGTCCATAGCCGCACGACCAACTGCCGAGATACATAAGGCTGAGAAAATGAATGGAATCATTCCGCCTACAAATAATCCTGCTAAGACATCTGCCTTATAAATGTCGATATGTTCGATACCTGCAACACCCACAAAAGCGGCAAACAATGCCAGTGAAGTTAAAGCTGCAGACGCGATAGCGAATCCTTTACCTGTTGCAGCAGTTGTGTTACCAACAGCATCCAGATTGTCTGTGCGCTCTCTCACTTCTGCCGGTAAACCACTCATTTCTGCAATACCACCCGCGTTATCCGCGATAGGGCCAAAGGCATCAATGGATAATTGCATAGCTGTAGTCGCCATCATACCAGCGGCGGCAATAGCTACGCCGTAAAATCCGGCAAAGTAAAACGAACCATAAATACCAGAAGCCAATACCAGAATAGGTAAAACAGTTGATTTCATACCTACTGCTAAGCCGGCAATAATATTGGTTGCATGGCCGGTAGATGATTGTTTAATAATGGACTGAACAGGAGATCTTCCCATCGCGGTAAAATATTCTGTGATCAAACTCATTAATGTTCCAACAACCAATCCGACTATGATGGAATAGAAAACGTCCATTTTGTTAAACAGGTGAGCGCCCGCTTTTAAGGTTCCGTCTACATCCATATCACGAATCATGTGGAAATTCCCATCGGGCAATAACCAGATTACAGCGAAGTAAGAAGCAATAGCTGTTAAAATAATAGATGCCCAGTTACCTATGTTCAATGCATTTTGTACACTGTCTGTTTCTTTTTTTATGCGAACGAAATATGTTGAAACGATGGATAATATTAATCCTAAACCTGCAATAAGCATTGGTAAAAGAATAGGCGAAATTCCTCCGAAGTTATCATTGGATGCAATTTCACGTCCCAAAATCATGGTAGCAAGAATAGTTGCTACGTAAGAACCGAATAAATCGGCACCCATACCAGCAACGTCACCCACGTTATCACCCACGTTATCAGCAATAGTTGCCGGATTACGAACGTCATCTTCCGGAATTCCAGCTTCTACCTTACCAACTAAATCAGCGCCAACGTCTGCTGCTTTTGTATAAATACCTCCGCCAACACGTGCAAATAAAGCAATTGATTCAGCTCCTAAAGAAAAACCTGCTAAAACTTCCAAAGCTTTTTCCATTGCTGGTCCGTTTACCGAAGCGCCGGCCACGTTAACCACATACATCTGGTAAAATACGATGAATAAAGACCCGAGTCCTAAAACAGCTAAACCTGCAACCCCAATTCCCATTACGCTACCGCCGGTAAATGAAACTGCAAGTGCTTTTTGCAAACTAGTTCTTGCTGCCTGAGTGGTGCGTACGTTTGCTTTGGTAGCAATGCTCATACCTATATATCCTGCGAAAGCAGAAGTAAAAGCGCCTATTATAAAGGAAATAGCTATAACCCAACTTGAAGTTTCAACAAGAGTACCTGAGTATGCAAGTAAAATTGCTGCTATTACGGAGAAATATCCAAGCACTTTCCATTCCGCACGTAAAAAAGCCATGGCGCCATCGGCAATATAGCCCGAAAGGGTTTGCATATTTTCATCACCCGCATCTTGTTTTACTACCCAGGCAGATTTTACCAGCATCACCAGAATGCCGATAAGCCCGAAAGCAGGGATGAAATAAATTAAATTGTTTTGTAAAAAATCCATAAAGACTAATTGGTTTAGGTTGTTTTTTAAATTGTGGTTGTATAAAAAGTTTAAGTTTTAGCAATCTGCGAAAAGTATTTTAATATCAAGCTATTAATATTCAATTCCGAGAAATTATACTTCGACCAAAAATAGCAGGCTTGGCGCATTATCCAAACTAATTGGCAAAATTTTATGAATTTTACGGCCGCGGTTTTTTCTTTTGGTTAAATGATTTTAACTCAAATTGCGGATAATTTTTTAATGCGAGTTTTTTAGATAATTTCGTTGTAAACCTTATCACATACTTTTTAATAAATGAAGCAAGTTTTAGAACAAACCGGAATGAAACGCGAATTGGGTCTGTTGGACTCAACTATGATCGTTGCCGGCTCCATGATCGGTTCGGGAATATTTATTGTAAGTGCAGATATTGCACGTTCTGTGGGCTCTCCGGGATATATTTTACTGATCTGGCTCATAACCGGATTAATAACTTTGATTGCGGCATTGAGTTATGGCGAGCTTGCCGGCATGATGCCAAAAGCAGGTGGGCAATATATTTACTTGCGTGAGGCGTATAATCCGTTAACTGGATTTTTGTTTGGCTGGACTGTTTTTATGGTCATTCAAACCGGAGTAATTGCCGCTGTGGCTATCGCTTTTGCCAAATTTACGGGTGTTTTACTTCCTGATATTATTTCAGATAAAATAGTACTTGCCGATCTGGGATTTTTACAATTCACTTCACAGCAACTACTTGCCATTGCATTGATCGCGTTTTTAACATTCATCAATTTGCAGGGAGTTAAAAACGCCAAGATCATTCAGACAACATTTACGCTGGC
>JBDTLL010000187.1:0-4965 GCA_039934815.1 Daejeonella sp.
TAATTGGCGTTCCCATTACATTACCAAACGTACCAACGTTGGTGATTGTAAAAGTTCCTCCCTGCGTTTCATCAGGTTTTAATTTCGATTGACGGGCACGTTTTGCCAGGTCATTTACAGATTTAGTTAAACCCACAAGGTTTAGCTGATCTGCATTTTTAATTACCGGAACAATCAAATTCCCGCTAGGTAAAGCCGCCGCCATACCAATATTTATATCACGCTTTTTAATAATCTGCGTTCCGTTTACAGAAACATTAATTAAAGGAAGATCTCTGATTGCTTTAGTTACTGCCTCAATAAAAATTGGAGTAAACGTAATTTTCTCTCCTTCTCGTTTTTGGAAACTATCCTTAACACGATCACGCCATTTAACCAAATTGGTTACATCTGCTTCTACAAATGAAGTTACGTGCGGCGAAGTTTGCTTACTCATTACCATATGATCGGCAATAAGTTTACGCATACGGTCCATTTCTATAATTTCATCTCCACCGGAAACTGAAGTAACCGGAGCAGGCTTGCTGGCTGGCGCTGGCGCTTTTTGTACCGGGGCGGCAGCCGGAGCTGATGCAGGTGCATTTGCAACAGGTCCTTCTTTAACTTCAGATTTTGGTTCTGAACCTTGTTTTTGATCAACAAATTCCAGAATATCGGATTTAGTAACCCGACCTTCTGTCCCAGATCCCTGAATCTGATCTAATTCATCTAAACTTATATTTTCTTCGGCAGCAATACTTTTTACTAATGGCGAATAAAAACGAGATGAACTGCTAAAGTCCATCGGTGCCTCAATTTCATGATCATTTGCCGTTCCTACTTTCGAAATTCCCGGAATATCTTCAGCTTTTATCTCATGTATACTTTCAGCAACTTCTTCAACGGCTGCATCCGCAACCGGAAAAGCATTTGCATCTGTTTCTATGATGGCAATAACTTCACCAACCTGCACCACGTCATCCTCATTAAATAAAGTTTTTACCAATTTTCCGGCCGTTGGGGAAGGAACTTCGGAGTCAACTTTATCTGTAGCTATTTCTAAAACAGATTCATCTATTTCAATCATATCGCCAGGTTGCTTCACCCACTTTATAATGGTAGCTTCTGCAACACTTTCACCCATTTTTGGCAATAATAATTCGTATTGAGCCATATTTAAATAATTTGATTAATGTTTTTAATTAACTGATTATTTGCATTTTATATCAAGAAATCAATTTATCCGCATACGCGAATTAGTATTTAGCTGCTGCAAAAATAGCGTTTTTACATTACGCATGATCTTCTTTCAGCAATTTAAAAAGCATTGTAAATGCATTTACTGCAGAACGCTCTATATTTTGAGTCCTTTTATTAGAGAATTGAAATTTCTTTGCAACCACTTTTTTACGGTTTGCTACCGCGATCCAAACGGTACCAACGGGTTTGTCAGGTAAACCACCGTCCGGTCCGGCAATTCCGCTTACCGCGATAGAATAATCTGAATCGTAATTGTTAATTACTCCCAGTGCCATTTCTGAAACGGTTTCTTCGCTTACCGCCCCAAAATTGCTGAGCGTACTTTCTTTAACTCCCAGCATTAATTGTTTTAAACGATAAGAATAAGAAATAGCGCCACCCAAAAAAACGGCGCTGCAACCCGGATGCTGAGTTATCAAATGAGAAATAAAACCGCCTGTACAACTTTCTGCCGTAGCAAGTGTAAGATTTCTTTCTTTCATAAAATCCAGAATGCTTTTTTCTATAGAGATATCAATTTCTGCAATCAAATTGTCTTTCACACGCTCAGATATTCTTTTTGCAAAAACCGCTACATCACGCTCCAAAACTTCTTTTGAATTTCCAAATCCACTTAACCGCAGTCTTACCTGACCTAATCTCGGCAAATATGCCAGTTTAATATGTTCCGGTAATTCATTTTCTATATCTTCTATTTGTTGAGCCAAAAACGACTCACCAAGTCCGGAAGTTAAAATTGTATGATGAACAATTGCGGGGAGTTTGTATTGGGAGATTATTTTTGGAATCACATTCTCCTCCATCAGATACATCATTTCAAAAGGAACACCCGGCATTGAAACATAAATTTTACCGGAATTTTCAATCCACATTCCAGGTGCTGTACCATTTTTATTTTGTAAAACCGTGCAGTTTTCCAAAACATCCGCCTGCTTAATATTTACATCCAGCAATGGACGATTATATTTGGCAAAAATTTGCTTCACATTTTCCAGTGATTCTTCATCCTGGCGAAAGCCAACATTAAAATATTCAGCAAGTGTTTTCTTGGTAATATCATCTTTAGTAGGCCCCAATCCGCCGGTCATTAAAATCAGATCTGCTCTGGAAGCAGCCAGTTTCAAAGCATCTAAAATATGCTGACGATCATCAGAAACCGAAGTTATTTGCTTTACGCGAATTCCGGCATCATTTAACTTTTTCGCCATCCAGGCAGAATTGGTATCCACAATCTGACCGATGAGAATTTCATCGCCAATGGTTATTATTTCGGCTAACATATTAAAGGTTGTTAAAATAATCGCGGCGGCGGCTTAATTTTAAATCCTGCAAAACAGAAGCTCTTACTTTAATATCTACGCTGTAACTGCGGTAAGGCCCAATTGGAATCCAACGGAAAGACATGTCCCAGCAATGTAAATCTCTGTAAATAGAAAATTGAGTTAAACTTAATTTCTGCAATTGGAAATCGTAACCGGATGTATATTGCACTTTCCATTTTGGAGTTACACTAAAATCCCCGTTAAAATTTACCGTGTTTGTGACGGAAGAATTCAATCCAAATTTATTGTAATTAAAATTATAGGAAAGATTAATATTCCAGGGAACATTGAAATCTACAAACGCATTTGGATCACGGCTAATCATAGCCAGCTCCCTTGATTGTTGCGGAGTTGCATTCTGCATATTATTCCCCAATTGATTTAAATTATCATTTCTACTTTTAGCTGCCTGCGAGTTGAAACTAAAATCCATAGATAAACCAAAGTTTACTAATCGGGCAATTTTACCTGAATTAATTGCAAATTGATTTACTCTCTGTCCGTTTTGATTTAATTGGTACGGGTCAAATGTTCCGTTAAAGTTTACTCCTAATTTTTGCTTTAGTAAAGCTGTGCGGCCGGAAAAACTAATTGGAGATAAATTGAAAGAATCTATTGCAAAGTTATAATTACCCGAAAAACTAAGATTTTGCAAAAGCGGAACCTTATCATTATTAGAATCCAGATTTTTAGTGTTGCTGGTATCGCGTACAGCCCGCCGTTTTGCTTCTATATTATTATCAATACTAAATCCAATTCCGGCAACTTTGCCACTGGATGGTGATCCGTAAATTCGATTTTCATAAATGGAATAACGCAAAGAATCTGTACTGGAAATAGCTGTGCGGTAATATCCAAAACGATCTGCTCCAAAGTCCGGACGGTAATTAAAACTAACAGAAGGCGTTGCCACGTGGCGAATTGCCATAAACTTTCCTTTTTTAAAGTTCATCTGACCATACAATTTTGTCGACAAACCTGTATTTATACTGTATTCGTTGGCACGACTAAAACCGGAAATCGTATCGGTAATTAATGAATCAACAGGATTAGATGCGAATCTTTTGCGAATGGTTTGTAAATACCATTTCTCGTTATACTGCAATCCGGAATTAAACTGAAAATATTTAAACAGGTTTAGTGACAAACTCACCGGAATATTATGTTGAAAACCAGTGTTGAAGTTTTGCAATGCACCTTTATCAAATAATTTATCTTCTGTGGTGTTGATGGTGTTACTTCCCTGTAAGCTATAACCAACATTTATCTTTTGAAACCACTTTTGTTCACCAACCCTGTCTTTACTGTCAAAAGGGTTTATAGAAGTCATACTTAAGTTAAAGGAAGGTAATTCCAGGTTTACAATCTTAGTTTCTAAATCCTGTCTGTGGCTTAAACTTGATGTTAAGTTAAACAGGCCATTACCAAATACCTTTCCGTAACTAATGTTGGATGCTAAAGTATTTCGCGTTAGCTGATCGAAATTATATGTACCGCCAGCAGCTGTATTTCTGAAATAACTTCCTGTTCCGGCATTTACAGAGGCGCTAAATGTAGTACCCGGATTAGATTCAGGTCTTTGTGAATGGTTCCACACCACATTAAAATCTTTGGCAGGATGCTTAAATGCCTCTGTACCTTCAACCCCATTTTTTGATGATGCGTAACGTAAGCTGATGCTTCCATCATATTTATAATTTTTACGGTATCTGGCCTGTGTGTTTCCTTCATAGGACCCTTTGCTATATAACGATCCGCGTACCGCCAGGTCCCAGTAATCACTTATTCCGAAATAATAACCTAAATCACGCATGAAAAAACCACGTAAATTATCTTCGCCAAATGTGGGAAATAATAATCCGCCGGAGCGATGATTTGGTTTTGGGAAAAATCCAAAAGGAACACCTAGAGGCAAAGGGACGTCTTCAATTTCCAGATATGCAGGGCCGGTAATAATTTGATCCTCCGTTACAATTCCACGGGTTATATGAATTCCGTAATGCGGTTCCGGCAAATTACAGGTACTGTAAATTCCGTTTTTAAAAAATCCTTCATCGTACTGGTTCTTTTTAAATTGCTTAGCCTGCAGGTAACCACCTTCAACATCAGAAAAAACCCCATAAGATTTTCCCTTTTTAGTCACATAATTAAAAACTAGGGAATCTGTTGTTATTGGCGGCTCAGAACCCTGTTTTAAAATTGGTCTTCCTCTGTAACGATTATTTTTAGGGTCCGTATACCCTTTTGCAAAGGCTAGGTTATTTTTTTGATCTAAACGAATATAATCTGCATCTAATTCGAAGTCATCATAAATTATACGACCTTTACCGTATAAATAAACTACATTGTTTATATGATCAAAGCGGATTGAGTCCTCTGCACTGTATTTAACTTGTGACTTTAA